>CAIQZX010000051.1 GCA_903876445.1 uncultured Pseudomonadota bacterium
GGCGTATAATGTTTATTCAATTTACCATTTACCATTTACACAAATTTAAACCATCATGAAAGCAATCGCATATTTAAGAGTTTCAACCAATGAACAAGGCAAAAGCGGCTTAGGCTTTGAAGCGCAACACACTGATATTATCGCGTTCTGTGAATCAAACGACATTGAATTGATTGATACCGTTAGCGAAGTGGCAAGCGCGAAAGGCGATTATAAAAACCGTGCTGCATTAAATGCGTTGCTGGTACGTTGCAAAAAAGAAAAATTCGCCTTGATTGTTAGCAAACTTGACCGCCTTAGCCGTGATGTTGAATCAATCGCTAATCTAGTCAATGACAAATCAATCCGTTTTATCGTGGCACAAATTGGTTTAGATGCTGACAACTTTCAGATTCATTTGTTTGCATCGTTAGCACAAAAAGAACGCGACTGGATTAGTCAACGCACGAAAGCCGCATTGAAAGCCAAAAAGGAACGGGCGCAACGTGACGGCGTGGAATTAAAACTCGGTAATCGCACGAATTTAGACGTTGCACAATCAAAGGGGCGTAGCGTTCAAATTGATAATGCCAACGCTTACGCGGCAAATTTAAAGGATTTATTGACGGGCTATCAATCGCAAGGTAAATCATTGCATGAAATGGCGCGACAACTAAATCAAATCGGCGTTAAAACAGCGCGTGGTGGCGAATGGTATGCAAAAAGCGTTAGTAATGTGATTAGCAGATTCGATGCCTAAAACATTGCAGAATGTTTAGAAAGTGAATTTTTAAGTCAGATTACTTTTTTACTGAAGAATTTGCGGCTGGTATCAATATGAAAGTTGGGTAGGTTTAAACGTGCGACACGAAGTCGCTTAAATGAGTTGTTTTCGCTGTTGAGGAAACCATCAAAGCTACTGTTTCAAAACAGCAGGCGTGGGTGTAAAAACTATCTTCACAAATGTAAAAGTTTTCTTGTTAAATGTAAAGAAATTATTTTTACAAAACAATTAGTTATGGAATAAATTATTTGCAATATGCTTATTATCTTGATATTTTAACGCTGTCCAATAGACAAAAAAACGCCCGAATCACAAAAAAACTTGGCGGTTGTAGTAGTGATTTAGGCTCGAAAAATAAATAGATTCATAACACCAACTCTAATGTGGTTAATGAATGCAAAAACCCAGAGGCTTTTTGGCTGCCTGATGGTTTCTGCATATTCATTATATCACACTAGCTGTTTTGTTGTGGGTCGCCTGTTATATAGGAGATTTACCAATATGGCTACAACAGCTACAAACATTGATTCTATCTTTATGCGTCCGAAAGAAATCGCGGCGCACCTCTCAATTTCACTCAGCAATGTTCGCAATTTAATTAAAGATGGAAAACTGCCATCCGTGCGGATTACACCAGATACGATTGGTGTGTTTAGAAAAGATGTTGAAAAGTTTATTGGAGAATTGAAAGTTACGGGCGGTGAAGCGTGAGAAAAATTACAGAATCACCTGCTACACCAGTTATTAAAGCCGCAAACTCATTGCCCAAAACAATCACAGCAGTCATTGAATCACCACGCCTTCAATACGCTTTAGATTACGCGCAAATACTAGGCTGGTCAGTGTTCCCCTGCCATTCAATTATTGATTCAAAATGCACCTGCGGCAACGCTGACTGCAAATCACCAGGAAAGCACCCGCTTACGCAAAACGGCGTTAAAGATGCAACCACCAATCCGCAACAAATTATCGACTGGTGGACACAA
>CAIQZX010000052.1 GCA_903876445.1 uncultured Pseudomonadota bacterium
ACCTGCCGCCTCAAATTGGTTGCACAATCTAACTATGATTGGTTTAGATTGCAAATAGGTTTGCTTTTCACACATTGTCAGCCGCTTGGTTTTCGATGACAAACAATGTAAGCGCACGGGAATTCTACAGTATGAATAAGAAAATCAAAAGCGGCTTCGCCAGAAGAGTGCTATCTATCGCAAGCCTATCGTCTATGGATGGGCAATTCCGCACGGTCAGTTAAAATTATATTGATTGGCGCAGGTAATGCACGATTTTGCCATTGTTGGCGAGTATGAAAATTTTCATTTCCAATCGCTTCAACGTGAATCACCATCGGTGTGAAATCCAAATGATAATGCGAAAACGTGTGTCGTTGCGAACTTAAAATTTGTTGATGTTGAATTTTGAGATTTTGCGCGTGACACCAATGTTGTGCGGCTTCGCTATTTTCGACTTCCGGTAAACTCCATAAACCGCCCCAAATTCCATTTGTTGGACGTTGTTCAAGCCAAATTTCTTGGTTTTCATTTTGAACAATTAGAAAGAAAATGTGTTTAATGGGTAATTTTTTAGTCGTTTTTTTCGCGGGATAATTGCTAACTGTGCTAGTTAAAAATGCTTTGCAAGCCCGCGCCATCGGACAATCTACACAACGCGGTTTGCTGCGCGTACAAAGGGTTGCACCTAAATCCATAATCGCTTGCGTGTAATCGTCGCAGCGTTCGATTGGCGTGATTTTTTCGCTAATTTCCCATAACTGGTTTTCAATTTCACGCGCTCCCGTCCAACCTGAAATAGCATAAAAACGTGTTAAAACCCGTTTCACATTCCCGTCTAAAATCGGTTGTGATTTTTTAAAAGCAATACTCAAAATTGCGCCGGCGGTTGATTTCCCAATGCCGGATAATTCCAATAATTCAGGCAGCGTATTCGGAAAATAACCGCGTTCAACAATCGCTTGCGCCGCTTTATGTAAATTTCGAGCGCGAGCGTAATAACCTAAACCCGCCCAATGTTTTAAAACGTCATCAAGTGGCGCGGCGGCTAAATTTTCGACGGTTGGAAATCGTGAGATAAACGCTTCAAAGTACGGAATAACCGTAATGACTTGCGTTTGTTGTAACATAATTTCCGATAACCATACGCGATACGGTGATTTTTCTTGTTGCCACGGTAAATTTTTTCGACCGTTTATATCAAACCATGTTAATAATTCGGTGGAAAAATTGAACTCAAGAAGCGGTTTTTTTAGCGTCATGCTATGATTTCCGTTCACAAAAAATAATACAAAAGGAGAATTAGGAATGTTGTTGGCGAAAATTGCAGCCGTAGCGATTTTAGTTTGGTTTTTCTACAGCGCAAAAGAAAATGGTCAAGAGCCTTTCAAATGGGCAATTATTGGTTTAATTGGTTTTGGCATAACGTGGGAAATCGCCCATTTAATAACCGATAAAATCACAGAAAACCGTATGATTGCTTCGACGTTACCCGCTTTAGTTGCAACTGTTGGAGCGGCATTTGTACGTCAAAAATTAGTATCTGATGCTAAACGCGAAAATACTTGAAATCTAAAAGCGTGAGATTTCTAATTCTCACGCTTTTCCGATTTGGCAAATCTCGTGAACTACCAACCACTAAACGCTATCGCGTTCTAGTGGTGGCTTCGACTGACCCGAACTGAGAATATCAGCTCCTTTCGCATCTCCACGAGCTTTGACCCGTTTAGAAGATGGGGAACGCTTTACAGTCACGACAGAAC
>CAIQZX010000053.1 GCA_903876445.1 uncultured Pseudomonadota bacterium
GCTTCGCGGAAGGAGTGCTATCCATCCCCACCCAAGCCTATCAGCTCTGGGTGGGGAATTTCGCACGGTCAGTTAAATAAATGGTCAATTATTCTTTTACACAGTAAAAATCTGATTATTCTTGATTTAGTTTTTCCATCAACGGCATAACAACAGTTTGTAAAATAGTTAAATCAACAGGTCCTGTTTGTTTATGACGAATGATGCCTTTTTTATCGATAACGAATGTTTCAGGTACACCATAAACGCCCCAATCTAACCCCGCCATGCCTTCAGTATCAGAAACACTAACTAAATAAGGATTTCCTAAACGCTCTAACCATTGCATTCCAGCGTCACGCTCGTCTTTGTAATTTAGACCAATCAAATTCACTGAAGGATTTGCACGCGCAAAGTCAGTGAAAAAAACATGCTCTTGACGGCATGAAGCACACCATGAAGCCCACACATTTAATAACCAAACTTTGCCTTTCATATCGGCAGGTGAAAAGGTTTTTTGAGATTCATGCAGTTGTGCCAGTGTGAAAGCGGGGGCTGGTTTATCAATCAAAGGCGAAGGCACTTCATGTGGGTCGAGTTTTAAACCAATTCCTAAAAAAATCACCATTATAAAAAATGCACCTAGCGGTATTAAAAATCGTAGTTTCATCAAATTGCCTCCACTTTAATTTCACGACGATAGCGTTTATCAAAAACAGCTAGCAAACCACCAAACGCCATAAATAAACCACCAATCCAAATCCAACGCACAAACGGTTTGTAATAAATTCGCAACGCCCACGCACCATCATTGCCAAGCGGTTCACCCAATGCGACAAATAAATCGCGCGTAATGCCCGCATCAATTCCCGCTTCAGTCATCGGCATTCCAGAAGCATTGTAAATGCGTTTTTGTGGGTACAATTCAGCCACTAATTTTTGATTTTTTGTGACGGTAAAATGTCCTTGGTTTGCCGTGTAATTCACTCCTTCTGCAGCTTTTACGCCATGAAATAGAAAATCATAACCTGCTAAATGCAATGATTCATTCGGTGCAAGTCGTATGTCTTTTTCTTCGGAATAGGTTGAAACCAATGTCACGCCAACAATAAAAATTGCAATACCTAGATGCGCCGTCGTCATCGCCCAAACGCTTAAAGGCTGTTGAATTAACGCGGCAAATTTATCGGTTTTATTTCGTAAACGGTCATAAATCCCAAAACATGCGCCAATTGTTGTCCAAGCAGCTAATGTCAAACCAATAAATGCTGCCCAAGTAAAATGATGCGGTAAAAATGCCAACGCCAAACCAATCACTAAACTACTTCCGAGAGGTAGCATCACCAATTGCCACAAACGCGCTGCGCTATCTTGTCGCCACCGCGCTAAAACACCAATGCCAACAAAAAATGCTAACGGTGCAGTCAATGGAATAAATACGCCGTTAAAATACGGAGGACCAACCGAAATTTTTCCTAAACCAAGCGCGTCAATGACCAATGGATAAAGCGTACCGAGTAAAATTGTCGCCGTTGTGCCAACTAACAACACGTTATTGACCAATAAAAGTGCGTCGCGTGAAACAAGTTCAAAATGCCCTTCGGTTTGAATTTTTGGAGCTTGAATAGCAAATAACATTAACGAACCGCCGACCACAACGCCTAAAAATACTAAAATGAAAATCCCGCGTGTCGGGTCGCTGGCAAACGCATGAACCGATGTCAAAACGCCTGAACGCACTAAAAACGTGCCGAGCAAACTTAATGAAAATGCAAAAACCGACAACAAAATTGTCCAGCTTTTGAACATGCCACGTTTTTCTGTCGCCGCGAGCGAATGAATTAACGCTGTGCCGACGAGCCAAGGCATGAACGAGGCATTTTCGACTGGATCCCAAAACCACCAGCCGCCCCAACCCAATTCGTAATATGCCCACCAACTGCCTAACACGATTCCGCATGTTAAAAATAACCATGCCATTGTTGTCCACGGGCGTGTCCAACGCACCCAAGCCGCGTCGAGTTTGCCATTCATTAACGCTGCAATCGCAAACGCAAATGCCACTGAAAAACCCACATAACCCATATAAAGCATCGGTGGATGAATCGCCATGCCTGGGTCTTGCAATAACGGATTTAAATCGCGCCCTTCAAGTGGAACAGGAAAAATACGTTCAAACGGATTCGAGGTAAAAATTACAAATAACAAAAATCCTAACGCCACCGCGCCCATAATGCTCAATACTCGCGCGACTAATTCGGTCGGTAAATTTTTGCTAAATAACGCAACTGCACTTGTCCAACCCGACAAAATTAAAGCCCAAAGTAAAAGCGAGCCTTCGTGTGAACCCCAAACGCCTGCGATTAAATACATAAATGGCAAATGCGTATTCGAGTTTGATGCAACGTATAAAACTGAAAAATCGTGCGTAATAAATGCCGTCGTCAAAAGCCCGTAAGACACAATCATAAAAAATAATTGTCCAAACGCTGATGGTCGCGCCAATGCAATCCAACTTCCCACACCTTTTTGCACACCGATTAACGGCACAACCGCTAAAACCAATGACAGACACGCCGCCAAAATCAATGCAAACTGTCCTAATTCAGGCAACATCATTTTTGTGTCTCCGCAGGTTTATTTTTCATACTGCCAGCCACTTCGGGCGGCATATAATTTTCATCGTGTTTGGCTAACACTTCTTGTGCGATAAAAATACCGTTTGCGTCTAATTTACCGTTTGCCACAATGCCTTGTCCTTCGCGGAATAAATCAGGCAAAATCCCTGTGTATTCAACAGTGACTTCTTTTGCCATATCCGTTAAAACGAAACGCACTGTTAAACCTGAAGGTTGACGAACAACGCTGCCTTTTACGACCATCCCGCCTAAACGAAATAAATGGTCTTTCGGGGCTTTACCTTCAATTACGTCCGTTGCGGAAAAGAAATACATCAAATTGTCGTTGAAGGCTCGCAAACCAAAAAATGTGGCAATCGAAATACCCGCGACCATCAACAAAATCAACGTTAAACGCTTTTGTTTTATGATTCTCATTGATTTTGCTCCCGCTTACGTTTCAAAAGTAAGCCGCGTAAAATTTGTTTGTTTGTTATTAACGGTTTGAGAATTCCGATAAACATCAGTACAAACGTCAAGCCATAAGAAGTCCAGACATAAAAGGCATAACCGCCCATTGCGAAAAATTCGCTCATTTTATTTTCTCTCCGAAGGATTTTTATTTTTTGTGGTATGACGAAAATTCTAACCGCTACTTGAATCCGTCCTCATTTTAAAGCCGTTAATTCGGCTTCTAATTCTTTTTCCAACTCAGAAAAATAATTTTCTCTGTCGTCAATCGACAAAATTTGCTGATAAATTTCGTCGTCTTGCAATCGTTGTACTTCGATTTCTAACATGGCAATTCGTTCACGCAACGCCGCGATTTTCGATTGTAACGCTTCTTTGTTGTGAATACTTTCCGCTGCTGTTCCGAGTGAACCGCCCGTTTCTAATGCCGTTAAAATTTCAATTACTCGTTTCAAATCTTGGCGACGATAAGCGTCATTCAATTCTTTAAAAAACGCTTCGCCTTGTGCTTTGAATTCGTCGGCAAGTTTATCGGGATGACACAAACGGCTGGCTTTTCGATACGCCGTTTTTAATGCTTGTTGCTCGTCAGGCGTTAAAGTTTGTGGCGCGTCTTCTCGTTGTTGCTGATAACCTCGCTCAAATTCTTCGTAATCGTGTTGGGCTTGTTGTTTTTCAGTTTCATCGCTGCACAATTCGGCGCGGCGTTTCAAAATTTCTTCAATCAAACCACCCAAACGACGAAAGTATTCGCCGTTGAATTCGTTAATTTCGCGTTCAAGTTCGGCTTGCGTATCGGTTAATTCAATCAACCGATTTTCCAACAGTTTCAATTCCAGTTTTAAACCTTGAATTTGCGGGTCTTCGTACACGGTCAAACCACTGCTGTCGTGCTTGTACTGTTCAATCAATTGAATCACGTCTTGAAATTGCTGGGCGCGAATTAACGCCAAAATATGCTGCACTTGTTCATCGAGCGGCAACTTTTCAAGTTTTTGTACCTGCATCGCAATGAGGTCGTCTTCTTCCATTGCCACCGCGTTTTTGATGATGTCGAGGCGTTTTAAAATGTCGTTGGGCATGATTTTCTTTATTAGAATTTGGTGATGCTGTTGAGGTGGCTTAATTCTGGGGGTAGGGATTTGATGGGATTATTTCCTAAATGCAAATCCGTCAAATTAGTCAGCTTGCCAATAGATTCAGGCAGTTCGGTGAGTTGATTACCATAGAAGCGTAACGCAGTCAGATTCGTCAGTTTGCCAATAAATTCGGGAATTTCGGTGAGTTGATTTCTAGACAAATCCAACGCTGTCAGATTCGTCAGCTTGCCAATAGATTCGGGAAAGTCTATGAGTTGGTTATAGTCCAAAGACAAACTCGTCAAATTAGTCAGTTTGCCAATAGATTCAGGAATTTCTGTGAGCCTGTTACGATCCAAATATAACTCCGTCAGATTAGTCAGTTTATCAATAGATTCGGGAAGTTCTGAGAGTTGATTTTTATACAAATTCAAATACGTCAGATTGGTCAGTTTGCCGATAAATTCAGGAATTTCGGTGAGTTGGTTCCCGCTTAAATCTAACCACCTTAGATTCGTCAGCTTGCCAATAAATTCGGGAATTTCGGTCAGTTGATTAGGATGCGACTCTGTACCTTCCCAACCACCAAAATCCAAATATATTAGGTTAATCAATTTGCTGACTGATTGTGGGATTTTAGAAAAGTCATTACCGTTTAAATCTAACTTGGTTAGGTTGTGCAGATTTCCGATAGATTTTGGAATTTCGGTGAGTTGATTACTCCACAAATGCAACTCCGTCAAATTCGTCAGATTGCCAATAGATTCGGGAATTGCTGTGAGCCAGCCGGTACTCAAATCCAACGCCGTCAGATTCGTCAGTTTGCCAATAGATTCGGGAAGTTCGGTGAGTTGATTACCATACAAATTCAACTCCGTCATTGCTAAAATTGCCTGCTTATTACGAGGCAAACCACGCCAAGTATCTGCGTAGCCATTATTATCATCATCAAAATAATAATCAGGAATATCATTTTCATCAGCCCACGCAATCAATTCATCCAGCCACGCATCATCAACAACCGCCAGCCTTTTGCTTGCCAAAATCTTGTCGGTGATGCTCAATAAATTGCGGGTTTTGTGTAACGCTAATCCCGAATTTTCTATTATTTTTGGGAGGTTTTTGTTTTCATCTAACTTCATAAAGTGTTCCTGAAACGTACTTGTGCAAAATGCTAGAAATGAAGGCTTGATGCGGAATGCCTTGTTGCAACGCGGCTTTTTGAATGGCGGTGAAATCGCTTTCAGACACTTTGATATTCACGCGCTTACTTTGTTGAAAAGATTGTTTGGCGACCGTTTCAATAAATTGTTTTCGCTCGGGTGTCATAACGGATTGAAATTCACCTACGTCAAAGGCTTCGAGTAATTCTTGTTCTTCTGCGTCTAAGCTAAATTCTTTCATGATTCACTCTTGTTCAAATAGTGTTTAGTGGCTTTTCGACTGGGGATAATTGTTTTTAAAAAGATTTCATTTTCAGATTCGACATACGGTACCAAATAAGCGTAGTCGTCGATTTTAATCACAAACATTCGTTGATGCCCGTAATCCGTTGTATTCGGATGTTCAACATCATCAAGCAAATTCCCAGATTGCAAATTAAAAATCGCCGTTTCAAAAGAGATGCCGCGTTCTTCAATGAGTTTGCGATTTTTCTCTGGATTCCAGTGGATTGGTTTTTTTATCATTCAAAATGCCTGTATTTAGTGGAACGACGTAGACTTTAAACCACGTCGCCACAATGTAAACCTACTTCGTCAACAAATAATCTAACCAAAAATTAGGCAATTTTTCTACACTGTGTTTTGTTTGAGAAAGGCTTAACCGTAACCGCCCATTGCGAAAAATTCGCTCATTTATTTTCCTCCAATAATTCATCAATCCATTTCCCATTTGGTTCACGTTCTAATAATTCGTTTCGACAGCGTAATAAAAGAGCAATGGCATAATAAACTTTAAATGCTAAAGCCATTACGAGTAACGGAATTAACATATCAATATGAATGGATGGTTTGTCTAATTTTGAAACGGTCGCGCCTTGATGCAAGGTGTTCCACCATTCGACTGAATAATGAATAATCGGAATGTTCACCACGCCAACTAACGCTAAAATCGCGACAGCGCGTGAAGCGGTGCGTTTATCTTCAATGCCGTTATAAAGTCCGATAACGCCTAAATACAAAAATAATAAAACCAATTCTGACGTTAAACGCGCATCCCAAACCCACCACGCGCCCCACATTGGTTTCCCCCAAAGTGAACCTGTAACAAGAGCCAAAAAGGTAAAACTTGCGCCGATTGACGCGCTCGAAATACTGACAATTTCAGCGAGTTTAATTCGCCAAACCAAGCCAATTCCACCGCTAATCGCCATCACGACATAAATAAACATCGACATCCACGCCGCTGGAACGTGAACATAAATAATTCGGAAACTATCACCTTGTTGATAATCCGCAGGCGCAGTGACTAGACCGCCATATAAGCCATAACCCAATAACAGAAAAAATAATGCTGTTAGCCACGGAATGATTTTTCCACTTATTGCGTAAAAATAGGGTGGTGAGGAAAATTTATAAATGAATCGCATGAACATAATTGATTTGAACTCGGCTTTTAAAAGATTGCTAAAAACAGCAAGATGTTAGAACTAAAATCGCGGCATTATAGTTCAGTTCTATAGACAATAATGCAAATGTTTGAATAGTGCAGAATATGAACCAAAAAATAAATAACCAATTAAATCAAAAGTAAATAGATGTAAAAAGTGAAATGATGATTTTTTATTGCGGCATATCGCCTATTTAATCGTGATATGCCGCAAAATTTATTATTTATGACGTTGATACATATTTACAGCTGCATTATGCGCTTCCAATGTTGTTGAAAAAATGTGTGTGCCATCACCTTTTGACACAAAAAATAAAGATTCATTTGTATCGGGATGTAAGGCGGCATGAATTGCTTCACGACCTGCCATTGCAATCGGTGTCGGTGGTAAACCCTTAAATGTGTAAGTGTTGTAGGGTGTGAACAGCATTAAATCAGCGGCTTTGATGTTGCCTTCATAGCTATCGCCCATTCCGTAAATGACAGTTGGATCAGTTTGCAACATCATATCCTGTTGTAAACGACGACTAAAAACGCCTGCAATTTGCGGGCGTTCTATTTGAGCGGCAGTCTCTTTTTCAATAATTGATGCCAAAATTAACGCTTGATAAGGTGTTGTCAGAGGTAAATTGTCGTCTCTATTTTTCCATTCATCCGCTAATACTAATTGCATTTTGCTATAAGCACGTTTCAAAATCGACGCATCTGTCGTGTGTTTTTCAAAAAAATAAGTATCCGGAAAAAATAATCCTTCAGGATGATTTTGCGAAATATTTAGTTTTGATACGATTGAATCAAACGGTACGCCTTGTAAGGTATGTTGAATGTATGGATTTTTATCTAATTCTTGACGTACTTGTTTAAAATTCCAACCTTCGGGAAACGTAATAGCGTGTTGTTTCACTTTACCTTGTACAAATAGCGTTATAATTTCATCCGATTTTATACCTGTTGCTAATTCATATTCGCCAGATTTGATTTGTTTATTTCGGTCATTTCTTTTTGCCAACATCTTGAACCAAAAGGGTTTTATTTTAACATTTTGGGCAACTAATTTATCTGTAATTTGTTTGAGATTATCGCCTTTTTCAATTTCAATCGTTACAGGTTTATCGAAAACCGTCGGATTGCTAATTGCACTTTCATAATCCATCCACACCCAACCACCGATATAACTCAGTCCAATTAGCGTGTAACCTACGATTTTATTTAATTGCATAAACCACCTGTTTTTGTTTTTCGCTTTCTAGCGCAAGTTGTAATTTTTGGGTTATCCCATTTTCCGAATAATAATGCACACCATTTAATTCACGCACATTCCAAATTCCAATAACAGAATTACAGACAAAAATTTCGTCAGCGTCGCGTAAATCGTCGATAAAAAAATCGTGTTCAATGACGGGGAGTTGTTGAAAAATCCAACTGCGAATAATACCAGTGATACCGCACAGTGTAAGTGAAGCTGTAAATAATGTGCCTTTTTTTACATAAAAAAGATTCGTCATTGTACCTTCAATGACACGTTTATTGATGTCCAACATAATACCTTCTTGAATTGTGTCATCGTTCCATTCAGCACGCGCCATCACTTGCTCTAAACGATTTAAATGTTTCATGCCCGCTAAATCGGGATTCAAACCCAATCGTGTTTTACAAACACGCGCCACAATGCCATCGGAATAATACGTTTTCGGATAATGAGGAAACGGATGCAAACTCAAAATGCGAGTCGGTTGAATTTCATCCGGTTGGCGATAACCGCGTCCGCCTGTGCCGCGCGTAAGAATGATTTTTAAAACAGCATCACCCGCATTTTCGCATAGCTGTTTTATTTCAGAATGTAATAAATCTAAATCAATTTTAGGCAGATAAAGCCGTTGGGAATCTTTATTTAAGCGTTGTAGATGTTGCTCAAGAAAAATCGGTTGATTAGCAAGAATCTCGATAGTTTCAAATAATCCGTCGCCGTATTGAAAGCCACGATTCATAATCGCAATAGTATCTTCTTGTTTACCATTGACGAGCATTTTTAGAATCGTGGTTTGTGTGTAGTTTTTATTGGAAACGTTTGAAAATCAACGTTCCGTTCGTGCCACCAAACCCAAATGAATTTGACATAGCCACGTCTATTTTCATTTCACGCGCTATATTTGGTACATAATCCAAATCACATTCGGGGTCTTGGTTTTCTAAGTTAATCGTAGGTGGTGCGATTTGATGTTGAATACTTAATGCTGTTAAAACTGCTTCAATACCTCCTGCTGCACCCAACATGTGACCAATCATAGATTTGGTGGAGCTGATGGCAACTTTATAAGCGTGTTCGCCTAAAGCGGCTTTCATCGCTTGCGTTTCACCAAAATCACCGGCTGGCGTAGAAGTTCCATGAGCATTGATATAATTCACATCCGAAACGTTCAAACCTGCGTCACGCAACGCATTTCGCATACAACGCGCTGCACCTTCACCGCCTTCTGATGGCGTAGTAATGTGATACGCATCGCCGCTCATTCCGTAACCCACAAGTTCTGCATAAATTTTTGCACCACGCGCTTTAGCGTGTTCGAGTTCTTCCAAAACCACGACTCCCGCACCATCGCTTAATACAAAACCGTCACGGTCTTTATCCCATGGACGGCTAGCCTGTTGTGGCGCGTCATTACGGCGTGAGAGAGCCTTTGCCGAAGCGAATCCGCCCATTGCGGTAGGTGACGTTGTACAGCGTTCAGCACCACCCGCAATCATGACATCTGCATCACCGTATTTAATCAAACGCGCAGCGTCGCCAATGTTATGTGTTCCCGTGGCACAAGCTGTAACAATTGCAAAGTTTGGTCCTTTCAAACCGTACTTAATCGATAAATTGCCCGAAATCATATTGATGATATTGCCTGGCACAAAAAAAGGCGAAATTCGACGTGGTCCGGATTTATCATAAGTAGCAAAACATTCTTCAATGCCTGTAATACCACCAATTCCCGAACCAATTGCTACGCCAATTCGTTCGGCATTTTCTTCGGTTACGATTAGTCCCGAATCTTCAAATGCCTGACAACCTGCGGCAATGCCATAATGCACAAAGCCATCCATGCGTTTCGCATCTTTTTCAGAAATATATTGACTGATGTCAAAATTGCGAATTACGCCACCAAACGTGGTTGCGAAAGGGGAAATATCAAAAGAATCAATTGCACCAATGCCACTTTTGCCGTTGATAATACCCGACCAAGTTTCTGCAACTGTGTTAGCTAAAGGCGTAACTGCGCCTAATCCTGTGATGACGACTCGACGTTTCAATGTTGTGTACCGTAGAAAATTAAATAAAAGAAAGGAAGTTTTGCGCGGCGCACCGTGGATGAACATTTGTTCATCCACACGCACTTTTAATTAAACGTGAGAGGTAACGTAATCAATCGCTTGCTGAACGGTGGTGATTTTTTCGGCTTCTTCATCTGGAATGTCGCATTCAAATTCTTCTTCTAAAGCCATAACGAGTTCAACGGTGTCGAGCGAATCTGCACCTAAATCATCTACAAATGATGCGTCATTCAGGATTTCATCTTTAACACCTAATTGCTCAGAAACAATTTTTTTTACTCGTTCTTCAATGTTACTCATAATTTATTCCTCTAACAAAACAAGCGATTGAATGCCGCTTATCTTGGATTATTGTTGTTGTTTTTACTGAAAATGCCGTTACCAGCAATGCCAGCCGACAGCGCAAATTATACGGCATTATGCCGTAATGTCACACTTTTACGGCATGAACATCCCGCCATTCACATGAAGTGTTTCGCCTGTAATGTATGCCGCACCATTAGAAGCTAAAAAGCTCACCGCGTGAGCAATTTCTTTTACATCGCCTAAACGCGCTAATGGAATCGCACTTAATAAATGATTTTTAATGTCTTCACTGAGTTCTTTTGTCATGTCGGTATCGATAAAACCCGGTGCAACCGTGTTGACAGTGATATTACGCGAACCGACTTCTTTTGCCATCGATTTTGTAAAACCAATCATTCCCGCTTTAGCCGCCGCGTAATTTGCCTGTCCTGCGTTGCCTGTCGAACCAACGACAGACGAAATGTTAATAATTCGTCCAGTTTTTGCTTTCATCATGCCGCGCAAAACGGCTTTGCTCATCCGGAAAACCGACGTTAAATTGGTCGAAATAATATCGTCCCACTCGTCATCTTTCATTCGCATCAATAAATTGTCGCGCGTAATGCCGGCGTTATTTACCAAAACGTGTGGTGTGCCGAATTCATCCGTAACTGCTTTCATTACGTTTTCGATTGATTCTGAATTGGAAACGTCGAGTGTTAAACCTTTGCCATTTTCGCCTAAATAGTTAGAAATGGCTGCCGCGCCACTTTCAGAAGTCGCTGTACCTAAAACGAAAAAACCGTCTTCGGCTAATCGTTCTGCAATCGCACGTCCAATTCCACGGCTTGCACCTGTTACTAAAGCGATTTGTTTAGTCATTAAATTGCTCCATTACATTGTTCATTGTTTCTGTATCGTAAAGTGCGAAATGTTCAGCATCTTTAGCAATACGTTTATTTAAACCGATTAACACTTTTCCTGCACCACATTCTACAAAACGTGTCACGCCTTCGTCTGCCATGAATTTTACAGAATCAACCCAGCGAACAGGTTTATAAAGTTGTTCTTTTAAGGCGTGGCGAATCAATTCTGGCGAACCGTGCGACTGAACATCTACATTGTGAATGAGAGTCACATCTGGTGCATGAATCGTGATATTTTCGAGTGCTTCCGCTAATTTTTCAGCCGCTGGTAACATTAACGCACAATGTGATGGTACGCTAACAGGTAACAAAAGCGCACGTTTTGCACCAGCGGCTTTTGCACCAACCATTGCGCGTTCGACAGCGGTTTTATGACCAGCAATCACAATTTGTCCTTCGGAATTAAAATTTACCGCTGAAACGATTTCGTTTTCTTCGGCTTCGGCGCAAACTTTCACAACTTCATGATCTTCCAAACCTAAAATGGCCGCCATTGCACCGATGCCGTTTGGCACCGCTTGTTGCATCAATTCACCACGCAAGGCGACAAGTTTAATCGCATCTTCAAAATTTAACGCGCCCGCGCAAACTAACGCGCTATATTCGCCTAAACTGTGTCCCGCCATCCACGCCGGACGAACTGTGCTGTATTTTGTCCATACATTCCAAACGGCAACACCCGCTGCTAGCATCGCAGGTTGTGTGTTATGCGTTTGATTTAATTCTGCACTAAGAGATTCATCGTTAATTAACGCCCACAAATCTTTTTGTAACGCCTCCGAAGCGCGTTCAAACGTTTGTTTTATTTCGGGATACGTCGCCGCTAAATTGTCGAGCATTCCTGTTGATTGCGAGCCTTGTCCAGGAAACACGAAGGCTAAGTTATAGGTTTTTTCTGTCATGTTTTTGAAATGTTTAAAAAGGTAAAAGTGAAATCAGTAATGGTAACGACACTGAACAATAATCAGATTGTCATCAATAAACGTGTAAACCAAACGATGCTCATCATCAATTCGACGTGACCAAAAACCACTAAACTCATATTTCAATGGCTCAGGTTTGCCAATGCCTTCAAATGGATTTCGTTGAATATCTTTAATCAACAAATTGATTCGCTTATGAATGGCTTTATTCGTTTGTTGCCAAAACAAGTAATCATCCCAAGCGCGTTCACGAAAAGAAATCATGCTTCGATTAACTCACGCTCGATTAAATTACGTCGCTCTGCAATTTCTTTAACTGCATCCAACAAATCAGCGGCATTCGCTGGTGAACGATTGAGATAACTCGTTTCTTGCCAAGAATTAAAATCTTCCAACGCCATCAAAACCGTGGCTTTACCTTTGCGCGGCGTAATAATCAAAGGTTCATGGTTTTCAGTCACACGCGCCATCACGGCTGATAATGACAAACGTGCTTGTGTGTAGCTAATTGCATCCATCGTAAAACCTCCAAAAAATCAAAATTTCAATAATGCTGATTTTATTATTTTGCAGTTGAAAGTAATGCGGATGTAAAAGCACTGTCACTAAATAACATTTCTATTCCATTTTTTAGGGCTTGGCTCAATGCTAAACTTGCGTTCCCACCTCCCATAACAGAACTGGCTTCCATACCTTGTGTAGCTATTTGTCTGTGATAAATTTGCTCATTTGTGTCCGATTTAACTACAACAACATCAATATGAAAGTCAGCAACGGCAATGGCATCCATAGAAACTTTGAAATCATTATAAAACTTGCTTATGTTTACGCTGATTTTAACTTTTGTCGGTTGGGTTAGTTTAAAACCGCGACTTACTAACTCTTCTTCAATAGCATGGCGAACTGTAATTTCAACCTTTTGATTTGCAAGAATTGGAGCCATTTCTGTTCCCCAAGCATTTTTTTTGCTGCTAACTTTACTTTTGTCTGATCTCTCATCTTGAGCTTGAACAGAAACTGTAACGGCACTTGCTTCGCTTATTCTTGTAACACCTTGGATTGAATTGTATGGAATATCAATAGATTCAGTGGTTACAGCACAACCAGTTAATAATAAAACAGCTGAAATTGGTACAAATAGAAATTTATTTTTCATAATTGTTAGTTCTTCATCAAAGGAGTAGAAACGCTTTTTGGTAAATCGTACATAGCACCAGTGGATGGGTCGATAACTAAAAATCCTAGTAAGCCGCCAAAGCACAAATTCCCCCAGTACCAGCCATTTATTGAGCTATCAATTACCGCATGTGAACCTAAATATCCATCTTTTGAATACTGAACAGAATACTTCTCACCATCAAAATAACCTGCCCCGCTTTTCAATGTGACCGTTGACGGAGTTATTCCATTATGAATTTTCACGCCTGCTTCGTTGGTTATCGTAAAACTCGCCTGACTTGGTGAGCTATCTACCGTAACAGGATATGATGAACCACTTATGATGCTAGCGCATCCAGCGAGCAACGTGACACTTGCGACAATTGAAATTTTTTTAATCATGGTAATTCCTTTTTAAGTTATTTGAATTTAATACCGAACCAACGCAGAACCCCAAGTAAATCCCGCGCCAAAGGCTTCAAGCAATACGGTTTGACCGCGTTGAATTCGACCGTCACGCACCGCTTCATTGAACGCCAATAAAACTGACGCAGACGACGTATTACCTTGTGTTTCGAGCGTGACAACGACTTGTTCCATCGACATTTTTAATTTTTTCGCCGTCGCCGCGATAATCCGAATGTTCGCTTGATGCGGCACGAGCCAATCAATTTCAGATTTATCCATGTTGTGCGCTTCGAGCGTTTCGTCAACAATGCGTCCCAACGTATTCACCGCGACTTTAAACACTTCATTTCCCCGCATCGCAATGTAGCCCAATGATTCGTCATCGCCCATTGCTTGTGGGTTGGGGCAAGTTAACAAATCTTCATATTGCCCATCGGAATGAATGTGCGTTGATAATACGCCGACTTCGGTGGAAGCCTGTAACAACATTGCCCCCGCGCCGTCACCAAACAAAATGCAAGTGCCGCGATCTGTCCAATCAACAATCCGTGAACAGACTTCTGAACCGACGATTAACACGGTTTTTGCCGCACCTGATTTGATGTATTGGTCGGCAATGCTTAACGCGAAAATTGAACCTGAACACGCCGCCTGAATATCAAACGCCACGCCGCCTGTCACGCCTAAACGATGTTGCAACAAACACGCTGTACTAGGATAAACATTGTCAGGCGTTCCCGTGGCAACAATAATTAAATCAATGTCATTCGGCTGAATTTGCGCGGCTTCAATCGCTTGACGCGCGGCAATTTCTGCCATGCTCGCGGCGGTTTCATGTGCGGCAACAATGCAACGACTCCGAATGCCCGTGCGTTCAAAAATCCACTCATCTGACGTTTCAACACGCGCCGCAAGATTATGATTTGTGACGACATTTTCAGGTAAATAACCGCCTGTACCAATAATTTTTGCATGACGACTCATGAGGCAACTCGCTGGGCTAAAGTCACTTCGACTTGTTCAGTAATTTTTTGAATAACGTTATGTTGCACTTCGACTTCCGCTAATTTGATGGCTGTTTTGAACGCTAATACGTCTGCACCGCCGTGGCTTTTAATGACTAATCCGCGCAAACCAAGAAAACTTGCGCCGTTGTACAAGCGTGGGTCAATACGATTTTTGAAACTTTTTAAAACCGGATACGCAACAAGTGCGGCAAGTTTAGTTAACCAGTTTTTTGAAAAGGCTTCTTTTAATGTGGTCGCAATCATTTTTGCTGCACCTTCGATAGATTTCAGTGACACATTTCCAACAAATCCGTCACAAACAATCAAATCCACTTTTGTATTGCCAGCGTTAATTGAATTCCCTTCAACATAACCGATGTAATTAAGTTTTGAATCTTCTAATAATTTTGCGGCAGCTTTGACTTGTTCATTGCCTTTCATGTCTTCTTCGCCGATGTTCAGCAAGCCGACGCGCGGATTTTCAATGCCTTCAATGGCTTTGACTAATTCGTTGCCCATCACTGCAAATTGAAATAAATGTTCTGCCGTACAATCCACATTCGCGCCCAAATCCATCATATATGTGTGACCAAAAACAGACGGCAAGGTTGAAATAATGGCAGGGCGATCAATGCCGTTTAGCATTTTTAAAACAAATCGTGCCGTTGCCATTAACGCGCCTGTATTTCCTGCACTGACACAGGCATCTGCGCGTTTTTCATGAACGAGGTTAATCGCAACGCGCATGGAAGAATCTTTTTTATTTTTCAGAGCTTTTGAGGGGGATTCATCCATATCGACTTTTTGTGAAGCGTGCTGAATCACTAAACGCTCACCATAAAGCGGTAAATCTTGCGCCAACAACGCATTCAAAATAGTTTCGTCGCCAACTAAAATAAGCGTTAGGGCTGAATTTTCTTGTAAGCAAGCTAATGATGCGGGAACGGTAACATCTACCCCGTAATCGCCGCCCATTGCATCAATGGAAATTGTTAAACTCACGTTGACCAATCACTCCGTAGTGCATAAAAAGAAGCCGAATCAGAAAAATTCTGATTCGGCATTGTGTTTTTGTTCGTGTGTGTGACGATTAGTCAATTTCAACAGCAGAACCAACAATTAAACGACCTTTAAAATAACCATCAGGTGTCATGTGGTGACGTAAGTGCATTTCGCCTGTCATCGAATCAAGTGAAATGGTTTTTGCTGTCAATGAATCGTGCGAACGACGTTGTCCACGTCTTGAACGTGTAACTTTACTCTTTTGTACTGCCATTAGGATTCTCCTAGGTTTAAATTGGCTAAAACAGAAAATGGATTAGGTTTTTTTGTCGCTACTTCATCGAAAGTAGCCGTGTATTTTTTAATTATCTCATTTGAAATGCAATCGTGAGAATGCTTGGGATAATCAGGCAAATTCAATAATAATTCGTCTTCGACGAGCGTGCTTAAAGGCAACGTTTCTTCTTCAAGCAACAAAGGTTCGATGTCTTCGGGTAAGCGTTCGATTTGTTCAAACGTAGTGGCTATTCCCAAATTTACTTTGTGGTCAATGTCAAATTCAACGCCTTGTAAACAGTTTTGGCATTCAAGGTGCAAAGTAGTTTTTAAACTGCCGTCAATTTTTGCCAATCGACCTTCGCGCCCAAAATAAAGTTCAACCGTCACGACACCTTCATCGTTGACTAATTTTTCAGCCAAGCGAGTTAAGCGTTTAATGGGTAGTTGTCCATGTAATTCGCCGCGTTTATCGGCAAGATGTAGAGGATCAATGATTTCTGGAAGTCGATTTTGCATTGCGTAATAATATATTGAATTGGTATAAGCGTCAAAACCAATCGTTGATTTTAACAGTCAGTATTATTTTTTTGTGCATTTCACCAACGATTTGGTTATTCGATTACAAATCCGCCTCGTTTTTCGCACTCACTTAAATAATAACACGCGCTTATTTTGGTTATCGCACCAAAATAAAAATCGGGCTGTATCGTTATGTTGGAAATTAAAATCATGTTGTTTTTTATCAACAAGCTGTCATATTTTTTCTGTTAATCACTTTACTTATTGATAAATAAAGATTTATTAGTAACTGAAAAATAATGCTAAAACTTGTATGGAAACGGCTTTGCTGGTATTATCGCCACTGTGAAACGAGTTTTGTTGTATAAAAACAAATCTAAAACTTCTAACTCAAGCAATTTATCGAGGATAACAACATGAAAAAAACTAAATTAGCTTTAGGCATGACAACCGCATTGGTTGCATTCGCTGCTGCAACCGTTGCACCAGAAGCCGCTGCTCACGCAAGCAAAAAAGCACACAAACACGCAAAAAAAGCTCCTACTTACCAAACAGTTGAAACACACAGCTCGTCTTTTTCGCATTCAAACACCAGCAACGCAAAAGTTGACGCTTTAGAATCACAATTGCAAGCGATGCAAGCTGAAATTCGTAGTTTAAGAGCTGCTTCAGGTCGCGCTCACGTTGATCCAGATACTGCAAAAGTTCAAGAGTTAGATCAATGGATGAACTCTGTTAAATCAGAAGGCACTCCATCTAAAGGCGCGAAAGACAACATGGTGTTCTTCCGTGGTGGTTATGGACATAACAACGACCAACGTGGCGGTACTGTAGACCCAACTGGTACAGCGGGATTAGCAGGTGTATTTCCTGGTGCAATCGGTGACAGAGATGCTTGGTACGCTGGTGCTGGTTTTGATTTCAACATCAATGACAACTTGTTTGGCATGATGAATGGTACTGAAGTGTTAGGCGAATTGATGTTCGACTACAAACAATTAGGCGAAAGAAAAGTTAATGGTCTAAACCCAGCGGTTACTGGACTTGTTGTCAATTCGGCGGCTGTAAATGCTTTATTACCAAATGGTGCTAACGCGCAATCAGCAACTGTGAACGCATTAACATTAGCAGCTTCACCAAAAATTAAATTCTTAAAAGGCAGCAACTTCCGTCCTTGGTTAATTCCGGCTGGTATGGAAATTACTGTTATCAGCCCACCATCTGATGCGATTACCGTATTAAACCCAGGCATGATGTTCGGCGCGGGTGCGGATTACAAAATTTGGAAAGACATCTACGCAGGTGCTGACGTTCGTTACCACCATTCATTTGATAACGTTGATGGCGTAAATCCAGACGGTATCACAGCGGGTGGTTATTTAGGATTAGGTTTCTAATTTGTTGTAAAAAACAAACTTGGAACGAAAAAAAGGAGCTTTTAAGCTCCTTTTTTTGCGCCTAAAATTTTGCAAGTCATTAAAATTTCACATAACTTTACTACACTTGATTCATTGTTTATTTTTGCAACAATCTGCCGATAAATAGGGTTGTTGTTTTCGCTTTTAACTTTTGGAGAGTGTGCCATGAATTTTGAAACTTTTTTGAATTCGTTAGAAATTACTTCAGACGATGAACATTGCGCCAGTTTAACGCCGTCTTTTTGTCCAGAAATTATCGATTTACTTAATTCGCAACGCTTTAGCGCGAAAAAAACGTTATCAAGATTGATGCCTGTCGCCCAAAATTATGGTTTTGATGAACACGCCTATGGCTTGTGTTAGGTTTTTTTGAGTTACCAGATTAAACGATTTGGTAACTTTTATTTTTTCTTGCATATATTTTTCAGACAAAACCCGCTTCAACCTTTATTATATCCGCTCATTTTTTAGCATTTTTATAAAGGTTTTTCCATGCAAATTAGTTCTAACACCGCCGTTTCCATTCATTACACATTAACTAACGATGCTGGCGAAGTTATCGACAGTTCAATTGGCAATGAACCACTTTCTTATTTACATGATACAGGCGGCATTATTTCGGGTTTGGAAAGAGCCTTGCACGGCAGAAATGAAGGCGACAAATTCAGCGTTCGCATTCCACCGGCTGATGCTTATGGCGAAATTGCGGACGACCGCGTGCAAGTTGTTTCGCGTGAAATGTTTGACGGTATTGACAACATTGAGGTTGGAATGCAGTTTCATGCTGATGTCAGTGAAGGACCCGGTATTGTGACAGTTGTTGCGGTTGATGGTGACAACGTAACGATTAACGGAAATCATCCGTTAGCGGGAATGCCATTAAATTTTGATATTGAAGTGGTTGAAGTACGTCCTGCTACAGCAGAAGAAATTGATCACGGTCACATTCATGGTGCGGGCGGACATCACCACTAAGCGTTTTCAGTTTTTAGGAGTAGGTTTATGGCATTTATGCAAGGCAAACGAGTTTTAATTGTCGGTTTAATCAGTGATAGATCTATCGCGTGGGGGATTGCACAAGCAATGCGCCGTGAAGGAGCTGAACTTGCGTTCACTTATCAAACCGGAAAAATTCGTGAGCGCGTTGAAAAATTAGCTGCCGAATGCGGTTCATCGATTGTTGTTGAATGTGACGTGCAGTTTGACGAACACATTGATAATGTTTTTGTTGAACTTGGTAAACATTGGGACGGTTTGGATTGCATTGTACATTCAGTTGCTTTTGCGCCGCGTGAAGCCTTAGATGGTGATTATGTGAACGCAACCACTCGTGACAATTTCCGTATTGCACACGATGTGAGTTCTTATAGTTTCACCGCGTTAGCAAAAGCAGGGCGTTCAATGATGGCGGGACGTAACGGTTCATTATTGACATTGAGTTATTTGGGCGCAGAACGTGCGATTCCGAATTACAATGTGATGGGCGTAGCGAAAGCCAGTTTGGAAGCTAACGTTCGTTATATGGCGGTTTCATTGGGTGCTGAAGGAACGCGCGTTAATGCGATTTCAGCGGGTCCCATTCGAACATTAGCCGCTTCTGGCATTAACGATTTTAAATCAATGTTAAGCAAAGCCGCTGATGCCTCACCGTTGAAAAAGAATGTTTCGATTGAAGAAGTGGGTAATGCTGCTGCCTTTTTGTGTTCAGATTTAGCGTCGGGAATTACTGGCGAGCTGACGTATGTGGATTGTGGTTATAACATCATGGGTTTAGCTGCCGTTTAAACTAACGGTTTCCCACTCAAATTTTTGATTTGAGTGGGTTTTTAATTATTTTTTGCACACATCATAAATTGGCATCAGTGCAATTCGGTTATCAATTTGTTCTGCCAGCGCAAAATAGGCGGCACTTTGTGTCGATTCAAACATTAGTTTAAATTCCTTTTCGTTCATGTGTTCCGGTAAATCACGCGGATCTGGCATAAAATCGCTGTAATCTTTAATTTGAGCCATTGATTTTTGAATATGTCGGGCATTTTCCGGTGATGAAACGGCGACTTCTCCAAAACGGCTTCCCGCTTTATCGGCGGCTAAATCTACAAAACTAAACCCACTTCCCCCCGCTTGAGCATCACTTAATTCTTTTACTTCTCCTAACGCATTCGCCACACGACTATTTGTAGAAGCAGTTAACGCCGCCGCGCCCATAAAATGCTGTGCTAAATCGGTGCGTTTATAAAGAAAGGCAGGATATTGTGGATTTTTCTCCGCATTCACATAATCGTTAATGGCAGAAATTGCACTGCGATTTTCTTCAATTGCCGTTTCGACTGTAGCGCGTTGATAAGCTAATTCAAAAACAGGTTTTAAAATTTCCGCTAACGATAAACGCCATTTTGGATTATGTTGAACAATAATTTCAGTAATTCTTTTTTGATAAATTTGCCGACTTTCGGGATTTTGAGCATGACGTGGTGAATCGGAATCATAAAAAATAGTCAGCGTTTTATCGGAAATCTCGACACGCTGAATCGGAGAGGTCGCTAAAATAAAATACTCATTCAAAAATGAATAACGAATCACAACATGAATAACCCAATTCGCGAGCCTCGCCGGTAATAAGAATTTTCCGATTTTGAATTTCGCAATATGCGGCAATGTTTCGCCTTCTCCACTACTAAGTCGGAAACTGATATTGAAATACGTTGCAATAAAATTGGCGGGTAATTTTAACGATACCGTGCAGCGCACTTTGTTATTTACCAATGAAATAAAAATCGCACTTTGATGATAACGATTTAACAGGTAATTTCCGGCTAAATTTAAATCTTCTTCGGTTAATGTAATTGCAGCAATGTCATCGGGTTTTATTTTTGTGCCTTCGTGCAGAATTTTTCGGGCTTGCGCCATACGTTCTAAGGTAAGCGGTGCTGATGACGGTTGATTTGTTTCGTCATTTAATCCACTTTCCAAAATAATCACGCATAAAAAGAATGTTAAACCTATACATCCACCTACTACACGTTTTACAAAAATAAAATAAACGTGACCCATCATCACGCAAATTCGAGCTTTAAACCGGCAATTTTTAAATGTTCAGCTTCATAAAGTAAATCTGCACGAGTAAGCGGCGAACTATCTAGCCAACCGCTTGGAAAACGAATTTTGATTTTTGATTTTTCCCATTCACAGTTAAAGAGTGGCACTTCATAATCTTGACGATTACGGTGCAATAACACCGCTAAACGCAGTAATAATGCCAATTTAGGCGCATCTACATTCAGTGGTGCTGGTAAAGTTTCAAACAGTTTTAACGCAAATTTCCGACGATGCGAACGTACAATGACCGCTAATAAAACCTGATCTTGACGTGAAAAACCGGCGAAATCACCGTATTCAATGACATACGCGCTGTGTTTGTGATATTGATTATGAGCAATATCTCGACCGAGTTCATGCAGTTCTGCCGCCCAATGTAAAAATTGTCTGGCTTGTTCAATATCAATTTGAAAATAAGTGTCTTTTAATTGTGATAATAAATAATCAATCGTATGTTTCACTCGCGAAGCGTGTTGAAGATCAACGTGATAGCGTTCAGCTATTTGGCGAACTGTCCCCGAACGAATATCGTGATCATAAATTCGCCCTAATAAATCGTGAATTAAACCTTCGCGCAACGCACCATCTGAAATCGTCATTTGTGTGATGCCGAGACTTTTAAATGTCGCATACACAATCGCAACACCGCCGACAAAAACAGGTAAACGTTCCGCATCTAAATCCGGTAAATTTAACGTGTTAATGTTTTGGCAAGTATAAATATGTTGGACTAACTGTTCTAAACCGTCACGGGTGATACCATTGTTGCTCCAGTTTTTCGCTAGCAAAACCTTATCAATAGCTTTTAAACTTCCCGACGCACCGATGGCTTCGTCCCAATTTTGTTTTTGAAATTTCTGCTGAAAAGGCTCTAAACGGCGTTGTGCGAAAAGAACCGCTTGATTGAATGCGGATTTTGAAATTTTGCCGTTCTCAAAAAATAAATTACTTGTCGTCACACAACCCATTGGCAAACTTTCTTTATCGAGTGGATTATCACCTGAACCAATAATGTATTCGGTACTTCCGCCACCAATGTCCATGACTAAACGCAAATTGGCTTTACTACTCAAACTGTTCGCGACACCTTGATAAATTAACCGCGCCTCTTCAATCCCTGAAATAATATGAATTGGATGGTTTAAGGCAATTTCTGCTTTTTCTAAAAATTGAGCCGCATTTCGTGCTGTTCGTAATGTACTTGTGCCAACAATTCGCACACTTTCAGGCGAAAAATGTCTAATACGTTGTCCGAAACGTTCTAAACACGCTAAGGCGCGTTCTTGCGTGTCAAAATCAAGATGATTATTGCTATCTAAGCCAGAAGCGAGGCGAACCATTTCCTTTAATCGATCAATGGTTTGAAGTTTGCCATCAGTTAAACTGCAAACAATCATGTGAAAACTGTTCGAGCCTAAGTCAACAGCCGCAACACAACTAGGTGGTTTTTTTAACATGGAAAATCCTATTTTTTGTAACGACAGTCAAAGAAAAATTAAGCAAAAATCTCAGCTAAAAAATTTTCCATGGCTTGTTTTGAACGGCAATTCGCATTTGTGCTGAATTGAAAACCGGCGGCTAAATCGGTGGCTAATGGATTTGTGAAAGCATGAACTGTTTTTCCATAAGCGTGTAATTGCCAATCAACGCCCGCATCGGTCATTTCTTTTTCAAATGCCGCGACTTGTGTTGGTGGAACAAGCGGATCATCATGCCCATGTAAAGCGAGAACTTTGGCGCAAATTTCAGGATTTTTCAAATTATCTGGCGCGGTTAAATTTCCATGAAAACTCACTACACCTTTCACATTTGCACCAGTTCGTGCTAAATCTAAAACACATAATCCACCAAAACAAAAACCGATTGCTGCAATTTTAGAATCGTCCACCCACGGTAATAAAGCCACAGTTTTCAATGCGGCTAACATTCTTTGCTGAACTAACGCACGATTTTCAATAAATGGACGCATTAACGCGCCGCATTCTTCATCGGTTTGTCCTAATTTTCCTTTGCCATACATATCAAGCGCAAAGCCCACATAACCTAATTCAGCTAATTGACGCGCTCTATCCGCCGTGAATTCACTTCGTCCTGCCCACGCATGACTAACTAAAACGGCTGGTCTACGTCCCGAAATAGCATCATCAAATGCAAAAAAGGCTTCTAATGTTGTGTCGCCATCTAAATAATTTACAGTGTTCGTAATAATTGCCATTTCTATCCCAATTTTTTTGTGTCGAATAAATGTTTTAAAAAACCATCGCTTGCGGCTTCAATCATATCTAAAACGCGCTCAAAACCTTGTTCGCCACCGTAATAAGGATCTGGAACTTCGCGTGTTTTAAGTTGTGGTGCAAAATTCAAAAAGTAATGAATTTTATGTTGATGTTGCTTCGGACAGGCATTTACTAGAAGAGCGTGATTATCGTCATCCATCGCTAAGAGAAAATCGAAATCTTCAAAATCACCAAAAATAACTTTCCGACCGCGCAAATGACTAATATCAATACCACGTTCTAATGCGGCTTTTTGTGAACGCAAATCCGGCGCATCGCCGATATGATAAGCGTGTGTACCGGCAGAATCGATTGAAAAACGATGGGCTAATTTTCTGTTTTGAACCAAATGTGTGAAAACGCCTTCAGCAGTGGGGGAGCGACAAATGTTGCCCATACAAACGAATAAAACTTTTACTTTTTCCATAGAACTTAAAAAATGAAATCAAAATTTAGATTGAATTTTAACACAGCTTAACACCGAGCTTTAAGGATACCGTGATGGTAATTTGCTGACTGCATTTAAATTCCACGGCGTTGTTTCAATTGAACCTTCTAAATGCGCTTCTGTTTTATCATCAAAATCTCTTAAAAAATCCAAACCCGTTTGTGATTCGATGGTGTCAATGGTGGTGACGAATTGTGAAAGTGGCTCTTTTCCCGTCACATTTTGGGGCATGATAAAAGCCAGCGAAAAAGCGGGTTTGCTATCGCTTTCTTCGGTAATATATATTTTATAAAAGGCTTTAGGAATATCAATATGCCACAGTGACGAGGACATTTTCTCCGGTTTTTCGTCAAAAATAGGTCCTGTAATAACCCAAACTTTGCCAAAACTTTTTGCAAAATACGAAATTTCAACTTCTTCTAAACGTTGCCAAAGTTGTTGATTTAATTTTGGACGTTGCGGACTGATATTTGTCATCAAAAAACTATCCGCTTGCCCATATTTTCCATAAAGTGTACTCATCGCAAAATTTGGCGCGTTGTGTCCACGGTCAAAACCACTTTTTGTGTAATCGTCATGACTGACACGATTTAAACCGCGCCAATCTGTTTGAAAACGGGCAGGGCGTTTTAGGCGTGGGGCGTTATCGGCAACGGGTTTTAGCGCGTATTCCACCCAAAGCGGATTTCCACGCAAATCCGAATAACCAACTATAAAACCATTATTTCGTAAGGTTCGAAACCAAGTATTTGTGTTTAATGCTGAAATGGCTTGCGGCTCACCTTGATAAAGCAGAGTAGGGCGAGCAACGAGCATTTCATAACCATAGCCACATAAAATTAGCGTTAAAATCGGCATGATAACGCGCGGATAGGTTTGCATTAAACGAAATCCCGCAAGGAAAATTTGTAACGTTTTACTCATAGAAAATAATTATTTTTCAGTTACCAGCGTTTCAACACGAAAATTCCCCGCGCCGTTTTCGCCTAAAATTTGCGCTAACCAAGGCAAAATGTTTTTCATTTTTTCTGCTAAATGCCATGGTGAGTTAATCACAATCATACCGCTCGCATTCATGCCGCGCCCTGAATTATCGGTGTTAATCCCTAATTCAAATAGCTGTATATTTTTAATGCCACTTTTTTGAAAAGCCATTTCTAACGCTTGATTTCGACCGCGTTCAATAACAGGATACCAGAGTGCATAAGTGCCAGTCGCAAAACGTTTGTGCATTTGAACCAGTGATTTCACAACTTCACTGTAATCACTTTTCATTTCATACGACGGATCGATTAGCACTAATCCCCGCCGTTCAATGGGCGGTAATAAGGCTAAACTATTTTTTAATCCATCGGCGTGTTCAATTTGAATACGTTTGTCATGCTTCATATTTTCTTTGAGTGTGCCAATTTCGGTTGAATGTAATTCAAATAAGCATAATCTGTCTTTCGCGCGTAATAATTGTTTAATTAAAAGCGGAGAACCGGCATAAGTTTTAAAATGTCCATTTGTATTAAAACGTTTTTGTAATTCAACGTAATATGCCACGCTTGGTGGTAAATCGTCACGCTGCCATAAATGTGAAATACCAGTATCAAACTCGCGTGTTTTTAAAGCAAAATCGCCGTCGAGCGCATATTTACCTGCGCCTGCGTGCGTATCGATAACACAAAATGGTTTTTCCTTTTGCGCTAAATACGCAAGAATTTCGAGCAAAACAACGTGTTTTAAAACATCGGCAAAATTGCCAGCATGAAAAGCGTGACGATAACTGAGCATAAATTATTCACTAATGGTTACAAGCCAACCGTTTTCGCCGTTACATTTTTCGACTTTAGTGGTGGCTTTAATGTGAATTCGCGCTGTGGTGTTACTCAATCCAGCGGGTAATTTTCCTGTAACGCGAAATAAATCCCCGCGTGCTTCAGTTGTGATTTGAACGGGATTAGATTTAACCGTTACTTCAATTTGTTCTGGTTTTTGGACGTTAAAAGCGGTGAATGAAAATTCCGATTCGGGCGCGACAGTGGCTAAATTTTCAGGTTGAAATTTCTCGAAACGCGCTTTTTCACACGTTGATGAACTGCCACCACCGCCCGATGAACCACCTGTGTGCATACTGTGATCAACTGCATAACTGTTCGCCGTAAAGAATAAAACAGACAACGTTAAAATTATTTTTTTCATATTCTGTCCTCATTATTTTTATTTTAAGAGTAATTTCGAAGAGGAAATTTTAAAAAACTTCGACGACTAAGTATAAAAGTAAATGAGAGATGGTGCGAGTTAGAATAAAGAAAGATGATTTTCTAAAATGGCTAATCGTTCTGGTGTGCCAATATCCATCCAAAAACCGTTAAATAATTGTCCCGTTATCCGATTATCTGACATCGCGGCGCGTAATAATGGCGCGAGTTTGGTTGTTTTTTGGGGAGCGGATTTGAAAAATTCGGTGGAATAAATGCCGATGCCACTGAAAGTGTGAACATTTTCAGATTTTGATATATCCTCTTGATGTGGGGAAGTTGAGTGAATTTTGCCTGTGTCACAAAGCCAAAAATCGCCTTTTGGATGATGTTCTGGATTAGGCACTAAAATCAAATGCGCTAAATCAACAGGTTTTTTTTTGAGTTCTGCGAATGGAAAATTCGTTGCAATGTCGCCATTTACAACCAAAAATGGCGAATCATTCATAAGTGGAAGTGCGTGAATAATTCCGCCTGCTGTTTCTAAACCATTTTTCCCTTCTGGTGAATAACGAATTGTTGCGCCAAATTGCGAGCCATCTTTTAATTCCGCTTCAATTTGTTCACCCAAATACGCATAATTGATAACTAAATCTGTAAATCCCGCCAAAACTAATTGCTCAATAGTGCGTTCAATTAACGATTTCCCCGCCACTTTTAATAACGGTTTTGGCGTATCGTTAGTCAAAGGACGCATTCTTTCACCGCGTCCAGCCGCTAAAATCATTGCCTGCATGAATTTTAATCCATTTTGAAATAATCAACAGCTGTTGAAAGATCATCAGCGTGATTTTTTAGATTGTTTGACGTTAATGCAGATTGCTGTACTAAAGCAGCATTTTGTTGTGTCATTTCTTCCATTTCAACAATCGCTTTATTTACCTGTCCAATACCAATGCTTTGTTCGCATGATGCAATGTTTATTTGTCCAATCATTTTTGTGACGGTGCGAATGGAATCAACAATTTCTTCCATTGTATGACCCGCATCAACAACTAATTTACTGCCATCTTCGATTTTTTCGACCGAATCGTTAATTAACGTTTTGATTTCACCTGCAGCGGCGGCGGCTCGTTGCGCTAAATTTCTCACTTCACTGGCAACGACCGCAAAACCACGACCTTGTTCACCCGCGCGTGCCGCTTCAACAGCCGCATTCAACGCTAAAATGTTAGTTTGGAATGAAATGCCATCGATAACAGAAATAATATCAACAACTTTGCGAGACGATTCATGAATATCTTCCATTGTACTTACAACCCGACTAATGACGTTCACGCCTTTTGTTGCAATATCTGACGCACCAATTACAAACTCGTTAGCGTGGTTTGCATTTTCGTTATTTGCATCAACGGTTGACGCTAATTCGTGCATACTTGCGGCGGTTTCTTCAATAGCTCCCGCTTGTTGTATTGTTCTATCAGATAAATTTGTGCTACTCGCAAAGATTTCTTTCGAGCTATCATTGACGCTGTAAGTAATTTGTTTAATTTGATCAACGATTTCCGTTAATTTATAAACCGTGTTATTCGCATTATTTTTAATGGTTTCAAATTCGCCGGTGTATTGATTTGAAATTGTGTGAGATAAATCCCCGCGTGACAAAGCGTCAAAAATAGCCGCAATATCACCATAGCTTCTTTCACAGGTTTCTAATAATAAATTAAGTTCATTTCCTAATTCATGGAAGAAACCGCTTCTTGTTTCGGGAATCTGAATTCGATTTCTAAAATTACCATTCGTTGCGTCGCCAACAATGCGAGAGATTTGCTGTTCCATTGCGGTTTCAGCCGTAATATCTTTCCATTGTGTTGCGCGTCCAACATAAAAATTACGTTCATCATAAATAGAAATAATTGTTAACCGTAATTTTTTGCCGGCTAAATCAATATAGATGACATTTGGCGTTTTGCTTTCTTGGCTAAATGTGTTGCGTTCACTGTCTTTGTCGAAATACTTATGTATGGAATAGCCAACCATATCATCCACACTAAAGTCTGGAAAACGTTTTTGCAAATTGGTACTCATATCATTCCACAGCATTCGCGCAGCGGTGTTCATATAAATCAATTCTTTCTCATTGTTTGCTAAAGTCACTGGCATTCGCACTTCATCGAGAGCCATTTTAATTCGCAACATTTCTTGTGCCGTATTTCTATCTTGAGATAATTCAAAACCCGTTTTCACAGATAGCATTTTAATTGCTGTGATAATTTTCCCTAATTCATTTTTGGAAAACGTATTGATGACAATGGAGTTACCTTCGGTAACATCTTCAATGAGTTTAGTCGCTGCATGAATTCGAGTAATAATACTTTTAGCCGTCGCAATTGCCCATCCAAGTAATAACGTAGCGACACTAATGCCGATTAGCGATATATTAACTTCAAATTGATTTGAAACATTTTTGGAAAAGACTTTTCCTTCGGTGATATGTTTTGTGATTTCAGTTCGACTAAATTCAGCTAGCGTTTCAATATCTTCAGCAAATGAAATGTCAATATCTTTCACCATGTCATCGACAGCAAAAATACTTTCCACATTATTCTTTTGGTAAGATTTAAGAGCCGAACGGTATTTGTTCATCATGGCTTCATGATCTTTAATGGCAGAATTGCCTAATGTTGCCATTTCTGTTGCAGAAATCGCCGTCATAGATGCGGTTAATTCCCGCAAATCTTTAATCACTATTGCACCTTGTTCTTCAAACAGTTTGACGTGTTTTTCGTAATCAGTTGGATCTTGACCGCGTAATAAAATGTTTTTCCATTCTTGAACTTGTGTTTTGAAATCGTGTTGAATTTTGCGCGATAAGTTAATGCCATCCGTATGTTGTTCGATTCTAAACATATTATCGTCGGCTGCTGTTCTAATTGAGCCTAAACCATAAAAACTATAACCGGAAATAACCACAATAGATAAAAAAGAGGCGGTCGCTAAAATAACCAATTTTGAACTAACGTTAAGATCTCGGAATTTCCGTCCCAAACTTTTAATCAAACCGGGTTCAATAATTTCGCCTTCCTCAAGTTTGACGCGCGAATGACCGGTTTTCATTTCTGTGTATAACGTAGAAGCCATTTGAACTTGTTCGGGAGTTGGCTTATTTCTGACAGACATATAACCGACGATTGCACCATGTTCGAGTATCGGCATGATATTCGCCACGACCCAATAAAATCCGTCATCTTTTGTTCTATTTTTTACAATCCCCGTCCAAGAATTACCGGATTGCAACGTGTTCCACATATCTTGGAATGCCTCTTTCGGCATATCGGAATGGCGTAAAATGTTATGCGGTGAACCGATTAACTCCCTTTTTGAAAAACCGCCAATACGAATAAAATCGTCGTTAATATAAGTAATAACACCTTGTAAATCCGTTTTAGAAACAATTAAATCGGTATCAGTTAATACATATTCTTGGTTAGTAGACATATTTTAATTTGGGGTAAAAGGTTAAAATCAAGTTTTCAAAAAACACACGTTGCATAGCGTGAATTTTAACATGCTGTTGATTATTGAAATAATAATACTGTTATTTATCGACACAGCTGTGTTTTTTACAATTAAACAATTTTGAGATTTCTATGAATAGCACTCAGCGTCCCGTTGTTGTTTCATTTTCAGGTCACGATCCGTGTGGTGGCGCGGGAATTCAGGCGGATATTGAAGCAATTACAAGCCATCATTGTCATGCCGCGAGTATTATTACTTGTTTAACGGAGCAAGATACTAAAAACGTAGCAGAAATTGTGCCGCAAAATCCTGACAAACTCATTCGACAAGCAAAAATGCTGTTAAATGATTTGCCTGTTCACGCATTTAAAATTGGCTTGATTGGTCACGTCGATACAGTGCAAGTGATTTATGACATTGTGAGCCGTTATCCATTGATTCCTGTGATTTTAGATCCGATTTTAACGGCAGGTGGCGGAACAAATTTAGCGAATGACGATTTAATAAACTCAATGCGGGAATTACTTTTGCCGTTGACGACAGTTTTAACGCCAAATTGCGCCGAAGCTAGACAATTAACGGGTTTAAAGGATATTGAAGCGTGTGGTTTAAGTCTTTTAAATAATTTTGGTTGTGAATATGTTTTGATTACGGGCGCAGATGAAGCAACAAAAAGTGTAGAGAATTGTTTGTTTCATCACAATCATCGTGAAAATTACACATGGGCGAGATTGCCCTCAAAATATCACGGTTCAGGTTGCACATTAGCGGCAAGCATTGCGGGATTATTCGCGCAAGGTGTTGAACCGTTACAAGCGATAAATGATGCACAAGAATATACTTGGAATTGTTTACAAACCGCTTATAAAACGGGGGCAGGGCAGTCAAATCCAAATCGTTTTTTTTGGAGAGCTTAAATGTTGTCGATGCCAAAACGTGGACTTTATGCGATTACGCCAGATGGAAAATCGGCTGATGATATTTTGGAGTTTACCGCCGCTGTTTTGAAAGGTGGCGCGTGTGTTGTTCAATATCGCCAAAAAAATTTGCTGAATGCCATCGATTTAGCGAAAGCATTGCTTGAACTTTGCCACGCGCATCATGTGCCATTCATCATCAATGACAACGTAGAATTGGCTGAAAAGATTGGTGCAGATGGTGTGCATTTGGGCAAAGAGGACGGTTCAATTTCAGAAGCACGTCAGCGTTTGGGTGAATCCGCGATTATTGGCGTATCGTGTTATAACTCGTTAGAAATGGCGATTGAAGCAGAAAAACAAGGCGCAAATTATGTGGCATTTGGGCGATTTTTTACTTCAAACTCGAAACCACTTGCTGCACCTGCTGAAATCGGCACATTAACTGCTGCAAAAAAAATCTTAACATTGCCAATTATCGCGATTGGCGGAATTTTGCCTGAAAATGGTGCATCGTTGTTAGATGCAGGTGCAGATTTATTAGCTGTAATTGGTGGTTTAGATACCGAAAATTCTACGTTTGCTGCACAAGCGTTTACGGCATTATTTTCACAACGCAGTCATTAAAATGTTACGTTTTACAAAAATTTTTCTTACATTTATTTTGGGGTTAGTTATGACACAGCAAAACGCGCTTGCGCTCGAAAGCGTTGAAATTCCAGCAACTTCCACGCACAAATACTCGGTCATTTGGTTGCACGGTTTAGGGGCTGATGGTCACGATTTTGAAAACATCGTACCTGAATTGCATTTGATTGATTCGTCTAGCATTAAATTTATTTTTCCGCACGCGCCAATTCAAAAAATCACTGTTAATCATGGCGCAGAAATGCGGGCTTGGTACGACATTATAAAAATGAATGATTTGAATCGTGACGTTGATGTAAAAGGCATTCAGCATTCGGCAACGCTAATAAATCAATTGATTCAAAAAGAAATTGATAGCGGTATTCCATCGAAAAACATTTTATTGGTCGGATTTTCACAAGGCGGCGTTTTAGCGTTGCATACAGGTTTACGTTTTAATCAGCCATTAGCGGGAATTATTGCGTTATCGACCTATTTACCGACGTTGGATAGTTTGAAAACGGAACGCACTGAGGCGAATAATCACACGCCTATTTTTATGTCGCACGGAATTATTGATTCTGTTGTAGCGATTGAAACAGGAAAAGCCGCGTTTGATGGTTTGAAAGCGATGGGTTATACGATTCAATGGCACGATTATGTAATGGAACACAGTTTATGTGTGGAAGAAATTGAACAAATTGCAGGGTTTGTGAACACGGTTCTTAAATGAGTTTATTTGCGGTCGAAAATTTAACGATTCGATTTGGTGATGCGCCACCCGTTGTCGATAAAATTACGTTTGAAATTCACGCTGGTGAAACGTTTGCTTTAGTCGGTGAATCGGGTTCAGGAAAATCAATGACAGCGTTAGCGGCATTAAATTTGTTGCCACACAACGCGATTATTGAAAGTAAAACGCGATGTTTGGAAAACGAAAATTTAGATGAACTTTCGGAAAAAGCATGGTGCAAAATTCGTGGGCGACGAATTGCGATTATTTTTCAAGATCCAATTTCGTCGTTAAATCCCGTGATGACGATTGGGCAGCAAATTGCCGAAGTTTTGAATTTGCATTTCAAACTTTCAAAAATAGAACTTAAAAACCGTGTTGTAGAATTATTGCAGCAAGTTGAATTGCCTAATGCCGCGCAACGTATCAAAGATTATCCACATCAACTTTCAGGCGGACAACGTCAGCGCGTGATGATTGCGATAGCGTTAGCGGGGAAACCCGATTTATTGATTGCTGACGAACCCACCACCGCGTTAGACGTAACAATTCAAGCGCAAATTTTAGAGTTACTCAAAAATATCCAAGCGCAAACTGGCATGGCGTTGTGGTTAATCAGTCATGATTTAGCGTTAGTTTCGAGTATTGCGAATCGGGTTTCGGTCATGCAAAACGGCAAAATTGTCGAAACAGGCGAAGCAAAATCTATTTTTCAAAATCCCCAACATCCTTACACGCAAAAATTAGTTGCCGCTTTGCCGTCGATGAAAAGTTGCGAAAATAAAGAAATCATCGTTAAACCTTCGTTATTAGAAGTGCAAAACTTCCACTCTCATTATCCGATTCGTAAAGGCATTTTGAAGCGCGTTGTTGATTATGTTCGCGCGGTTGATGGCGTGAGTTTTTCATTGCAAAAAGGTAAAACGCTGGCACTCGTTGGTGAATCGGGTTGCGGCAAAACCACGTTGGGCAAAGCCTTGTTGCATTTGATTCCATCGAATGGCGGCGAAGTTTTTTTAAATGGCATCGCGTTACACTCGCTGACGGGTGAAGCGTTACGCCAACAACGCGCAGAAATTCAAATTGTATTTCAAGATCCGTTTTCATCGATGAATCCGCGAATGTTAATTGGTGAAATTATCGCCGAAGGTTTGCAAGCATTACGCCCTGAAATGCCCGTCACTGAACGTGAAATGCGAGTTGCCGCGTTGTTAAAACGTGTGGAATTACCCGAAGAAGCCATGTATCGCTATCCGCATGAATTTTCGGGCGGACAACGACAACGAATTTGCATTGCTCGCGCTTTAGCCGTTGAACCGAAAGTGATTATTTGCGACGAACCAACCAGCGCGTTAGATGTTTCTGTTCAAGCGCAAATTATTCAATTATTGAAAACCTTGCAACGCGAACAAGGAATGAGTTATTTATTTATCACCCATGATTTGGGTGTGGTGGCAGAAATCGCTGACGATGTCGCCGTCATGTACAAAGGAAAAATTGTTGAAAATGGTTCTGTAAAACAAGTTCTCACCGCACCACAACATCCTTACACACAAAAATTATTAGCCGCTGTACCCAAATTTTAACTTTCAAAAATTTTTTATAAAACGAGATAAACAAAATGCTAAATGAAATTAAACACGTCCGTGAAAATGCAGAGTTATTACACAGTAAAGAAGAAATCGAAGCCGCTTTAGATTCAATGGCGCAACAGATTAACCAATTACTTGCTGATAGAAATCCGCTTGTTTTATGCGTGATGAATGGCGGTTTGGTGGTGGCGGGACAGTTACTGACTCGTTTAACAATGCCGCTTACGATTGATTCGATTAACGCCAGTCGTTATCAAAATAAAACGGTCGGCGAAGAAATTGAGTGGATTATCAAACCGCGTGCGTCGTTAGAAAATCGGACAGTTTTAATTATCGACGATATTTTAGACGCGGGAATTACGTTGGCGGCAATTTATGACTATTGTATTCAACACGGTGCAAGTTCGGTTTATACGGCGGTTTTACTAGATAAAAATCTGCCACAAACAAAACCGATTGCAGCAGATTTTGTGGGCATAAACGTCGCCGACCGTTATGTATTTGGTTACGGTATGGATTACAAAGGATATTGGCGAAATGCTGACGGCATTTTTGCTTGTGTTGAAAATTAACCAACAAAAGGAAAAAAAACACTGTCACCCGCGCACTAACCGAACATTATCGTAGTCGTTCTTACTGTAGTTGCTTGAATAGCCGTAGCCGAAATGGACGATCCACGCATTGTAACTACCGTACGCATAAGGCGAGGAAGACCAAAAATATGCTCCGTTTTTCGGAAAAACATTCACATCAATGAAATTTCTTTCCTCGCCGCGCTCTTTATCAATTAACGTTTTTAATTCGTCAATGGTTGGCACGCGCCAATCATTGCAACCGGCATAACCTATGCGGTTAAATTCGGAAGGAATTTTCATGGCATTATCCCAATTTCTTGCTTCAGCTTCTCCTGTAACTGTGCCATTTTCCCATTGTTGTCCGTAAGCAAAACGTAACCATGTCAAACCTGTTTCTGTATCTGTTGCGATGCCATCTTGAACGAAGAATTTGCCAATTTTTTGTTGCTCGGAAGCGTCTATTTTTGCGGTTGTGGATTTTGACGGCGTTGCAATTTCTTGTTTTAATGCGTCGTTTTCAGCTTGAAGCCGTTGAATTTCAGCGTGTAATTGCTCAATTTCATCATCCGAATTTTCGACAGGCGAATGCGTTTTTTTATAATTGTGCAAAATTTCACGCGCTTCAATGTCGTTCAATTCACGCCCAAAAATTTCACACAAATTTTTAAATAATTGTGCTTCGTGTTCTTTTTCTGAAATAAGTAAGGCTTCCAGTTTTCCAGCCAATTCCTCAAATTTTCGAACGCGCAACCAACGCGCTAATTTTCCAGTGTAAAAATGTGTAAATAATTCGGGCGTTAAATTTTGTTGAACATCTTTTAAGAAGGCGAGGGTGATTTCGCCGTTGCTAAGTTTTAAATCGAATTTTATAGGTTTCATAGTTTTTCCTTTTTTTAAGAAGCGGCTTTAATTTTCAAATCCTTAAATTTATCTTCGTATTCTTTAATTTTGTGTTTCATCACTTCTTTCAACGGATGTGTATTTTGAACCACATCAAGCAATTTTTCTGTTGTCAGCGCAGAACGATTTTGCACAAACGCCGTTTCAATCGCTTCTTTCACAACCGCTTCAATGTCTGCCCCTGAAAAACCGTCTGTTTTTTCAGCTAATTTTTTAACGTCGATATTTGCGTTTTGATTGCGTTTTTGTAAATGAATGTTAAAAATGTTTTCGCGTTCGGATTTGTTAGGAAAATCGACGTAAAAAATTTCGTCAAACCGTCCTTTGCGTAATAATTCGGGCGGCAACGCTGAAATATCATTAGCGGTTGCCAAGACAAACACCGCATCTTTTTTGTCTTGCATCCATGTTAAAAAATATCCAAACAAACGTGTCACGACTTCTGAACCCGCGCCACCATCTCCAATACCAACAAAGGCTTTTTCTAATTCATCAACCCACAAAACACAAGGGCTAACGGCTTCGGCAAGTTTCAACGCGCGGCGCATATTCGATTCACTTTCACCGACATATTTTCCCATTAACGAACCGACATCTAAACGCAATAATGGTAATTTGAATAAAGAAGCCGTGGCTTTTGCTGTGAGTGATTTTCCGCAACCGGGCATTCCGACAATCATCGCGCCTTTTGGAGCTTCCACGCCAAAATTTAACGCTTCGCTTAAATTGCCTAGAACGTGTGCTTTTTGTTCCAACCATTTTTTCAAATTCGATAAACCGCCAACATTTTCAAATTGTTCGTTCGTAACAATCATTTCAAGCGTGCCTGATTTTTTGATGATTTGTTCTTTTTCTTTTAAAACTAATACTGCGTCTTTACTGCTGATTTGTCCGTCTTGTTGAAAACAGCGCGTGAGTAATTGCGTGATTTCATGTTCGCTCAAACCACGAAAGGCTAATGTTAAATCGTTTAAATCTTTCGAGGCAATGGTTTCGCCTACATTACTAACAAATTGATTGATGATTTTTTCAATGCCATTTTCATCAGGTAAAGGTAAATCAAACAAGGTAACAAATTTTTCAAGTTCGGGCGGAATGCACACTTGCGAGGAAACTAAAATCACGGTCGCATTTGCATCAGTATCGCTCATGATTTTTTGCGCTAACGCTTTTAAACGCGCCACAACTAACGGATTTTCACGCATTGCTAAATGCGCGTCTTTGATGATTAAAAAATGATTCGTTAATTCGTCAGATAACCAATTTTCTAGCGTGGCGGCTAAATCTCGATAATCCAATTGTGGTTGTTTGTGTTTAAAATCAACAATCCCTCGCGCTAAATTCCATTCAAAAATTTTACGGTTGTCGTCTTGGGCAAGTTGCCGAATTAAATTGTCGGCGTGTTTTTCTTCAAATGTTACTAAATACAACATCGGATAATTGGATTCAATGTGAGCGCGAATGTTGGCGTAGAGGTTTTCTGTGTTGGTCATTTTTGTTTTTCTCAATGCTGTTTCAATAAAATTTCAAAGCCTGCTTGTTCAAAGTGTTTATCTGCCGTGAACACAGTCGTAATTTGGTTTTTTCTAGCTAGAATAATGCTGCTGCAATCTACTAATCCCCATTCTTTATCTTCCATTTGTGTGAACAAATCGAGGCTTTTCGTCATTAAAATTTCGTTGATTGGCACAACTGCCCACGCTTTTGATTTGTAAATGCTGTTAATCATTTGCACAGCAGTTGCTCTAAATTTAATCCGACTAAACGCATTACAAAATTCTGCAATCACAAAATCACTGGTCATAAAATGGCTTTGATTTTTGACCAATTCTTTTTGTACTTCCCATGCAATGTGATGAAAAGCATCTTGTTTATTACCCAACGCAATCAAAGCAGCAGTATCGACAAAAACAGTATTCATTTTTTATCAACGCCGTAAAGATAGTGGTCATGATTTAACGCAAAATCCTCAATGCCCGTATCAATACTCGGCAAATCAATGTTTGCATTTGTCCACGGGTCATTATCTAAAACCGTTTTCTGCGATGAAAAAAGTTGAAAAGATTTAGCTTCGTTGATTAAACGTAGCTCAACTTCTTTAACAATTTGTGTTAAACGCTCTTGCGGTAACGTATCGGGAACGTTAATAGTTAGTTGCATGATGATTACTCTCGAATGTTGCCGTAAAGGTTTTCTGTATTGGTCATTTTTGTTTTTCTCGGAAAATGTTTGAATCGTAGAGGAGATATTTAAAAACTTTCACGCAATGCGTTTTCAATCGTTTGTAGCATAAATTCAATAAAAAGGGTGCTATCTGAATTCTTATCGCATTGTCCTAATACAAAATAGTATTCGTCTTGCCTTTCGCTAATTAACGTTTCAACAGGCAAATATGCCATCAACGCTCGCCATTGACTTAAAATCAACGTCTGCCACAACCGCCCCATTCTGCTATTTCCATCACTAAACGGATGAATAAACTCAAATTCATAATGAAACGCACAACTTGTAATTAACGGATGATTTTCAGTTTCAGCAAGCCATTCCAATAAATCTGACATCAATCTCGGAATTTGTGACGCTGGCGGTGCCATGTGGACTAATTCATCATTTCTAAAAACACCAACGCCGCTACTGCGCCATTTCCCCGCATCATCAATCAAACCAAACATCATCGTTTGATGCGCCGAAAGTAAATCTGCCACGTTTTCAGCGTGCCAATCGGGCAATTTTTCATAGTTATGAAAACAATATAAAAGTATATAAAGTTTCCTAAACGCTTCAACGCAAATAGCTGTTTTGGCAAAGCCTAGACAGTCTGACATTCACTCGGCGTTCGTATAGCATCGCTAA
>CAIQZX010000054.1 GCA_903876445.1 uncultured Pseudomonadota bacterium
TAATTGTGCAGATTTTAAATCATAATTTTGCTAAACGGTGCTGCTGAATGTGGGCTAAAACAAAAAATTCTACGTCTTTTTGGTAAATCTGTCGCTGACGTATATCAAGTTTCTTGGGATTGATCCCGCTCAATGTAGGTCAATTCAATCATTTTTAAGTCTTTTATGACTCCAGCAATAATACCTAAGTGATCTAAACGCTCTATTGAGCAATTTGTAATCGACATTTTTTCTCGGAAATTTGGAAAATAATTGTGCAGATTTTAAATCATAATTTTGCTAAACGGTGCTGCTCAATGTGGGTTGGACAGGTTGTTTTGCAGAATTCTTACCGCCTTACTCACTCGATTTCAAAACAATTGAACACAACTAAAATCCATTCGTAACAAAATGAGATGTTCTATTGATGAACTTTTTTCTTGCACAATTATTATTTGTCACCTTTTTATAGCGCGTTAGCTATACGTTAGCTATATAAGGAAATTGCTGGAACAATGCGCCTATGAAACGTTTCTTTTTAAACTTGAAAATGGAGTCTATTTGGCAACGTGATTATGCTAATCATCGTGAAGCAAAAGCGGACATTTCTCATTACATCGTCAATTTTTATAGTCCTCTAGTAGCGAAAAACCTCGCCGTTCAGGGCGAGGATGTAAGCGGCTCAATTCCAAATTTTTCATAGTCTGCAAAATCTATCCTGTGTTACAATCCACACAAAATGTGACCAGTAGCTAGTGCTAGTACCATGGTGACATAGCTCTTTTAGGCTCGAGACCAATAAAACACATTCATCGAAAACCAAGAGAACAGTGTTAGGATTCGCCACAAAAATCAAAAACAACCCGAGGTTTATCGGGGGCTAGTCTGTGAAGTGAACGGTGTGGTAATGCCGTCAGCAGCAGAAACCAGCAGGTAATAGTGATATACGCCTGCTCCTGAGTTAAATCAGGAATCCCCGTTCCCTTTAGGGCGGGGAAGATGTCAAAATAGCGAGCGATTGCATTCAACGCTAGGTTATCTGTCACCCAGCAATTTTGAATTACACTGCAAGCACAGCTAACACCAGTTTGTGTCTAAAAAAATTGACCATTACAGTTGATTGATCAAAGCATAATTTTACGTTGATGAAACGCTTCGGCACGAGATTCATGGGTAATTGTTAAAATTGCAGATTTAGGCAATTCTTGGCAAATCAGTCTTAAAATTGCAATTTCACCATCCGAATCTAATGAATCAAAAGCTTGTTGTAATAAAATCCATTTTGGTTGCTGCAATAATAAACGTACTGCACCTAAACGTTGTTGTTGTTCGCGTGATAAAGTAGTGTCCCAACTATCAACTTCATTGTCTAAACTATCAAGCAATTCTTCCAAACCAACGGCTACCAATTTTTCTTCCAATTCTATTTGATCTGTATCAGATTCTAAAAGTGGATAACAGATGGCAGAGCGTAATGTTCCCATGGGTAAATAAGGACGTGGTGGTACAAAACAAATTTCATCATTAGGTAATTCAATTAATCCTTCACCCCAAGGCCAAAAACCTACAATAGCTTTAAATAATTTTGAACCCGTAAACGCATTACCCGTAATTAAAATTCGTTCACCCGCTTTAATTTCAATGTTAATTTTTTGCATACATACGACACCATCTAGGCGCACGATACACAAATTGCGCAATCGTAATAATGGGTTATCAGTTCTAAGGCGTTGAATTCGATGTGGGTCACGACTGACAATTTCTTTTTCTAATGTTTCTAGTGAATTAACTAAACTTAAAACTCGTTCGACAGATGCCCGCCATTCAGCAATTTTAGCCATATTATCGACAGGCCATGAAAGTGCAGAAGCCATTTGCTGGAATGCCTGAGCTGATTGCATTAACCCACCGAGTGAAATGCTGCCCAATACATAACGTGGTGAAGATACTAGAATCGGGAATGCCATTAGTAAAATTGAATGTCCTGATGTGAACATTAAAATATGTGTCCATGCGGTGGTTTGGCGTTGCCAAGTGTCAATAATATCTTGGAATAAACCATAAAAACGACTTTGCTCTGTTTGTTCACCATGAACGAGTGAAATAGCTAATGAATTTTCGCGAGCATTGACTAAACCAAAACGGAAATTTGCTTCAACGGTTTGTCGTCTATTAGTTGCTGTTGTTAAAGGACGACCAATCCACCAACCTAGAATTGACGCACCTATTGCATAAAGCATTGCTAGCCAAACTAAATGACCATAAATTGGAATTTCGAGAATACCTAAATTTAATGTCACTACGCCAGATAGTGTCCACAAGATTTTGGTAAAACTGATTAACAATAGTAAACAAAAAAGCAACGAATGTGCTAAATCAATTGCCGATTCAGTTGCGATTTTTATATCTTCAGCAATCCGTCCATCTGGATTATCGTGAGAATCTGTACTATTTTGTATATGTGTTACTAGATAATGTCGTCCATCTGCCATCCATTTGGCAATTAACTTTGTAGTCAACCAATTACGCCATTCAAGTTGTAATGTACGTTTAATTTTGAAGTGCGTTACTGTAACAGCAATATTCGCCACAAAAATTAAAATAATTAGTCCAATCTGTGTTAATACGCCAGACATAGACCTTTGTTCTAAAGCATTAAATAAATTTGCACTCCATTCTGTAATCAAGACTGCAATAACAATTTGCAGAACGGTCAAGCCTAATAAAATTAGTATTAAGCCTTTGGTTGTTGTTTTATTTTCATTTTCAAAGTGCCAGAACGACAAATTTAAACGCAAAAATTGAAGTAAAAATCCATTTTCAGTAGGCATAATATATTTTCTCCAAGTTAAATTTAAGAAAGCGGAAAACTAGTACAAAAAAGCAAAAATAGCGAATTTATTATCGAATGTTTAATTTAAAATTTGTGCCAAAAAATGATTTTGATATGATGGAGTCTTAGTTCACTTCTATTGAGATTATCATGAAAAAACTACTTGTTCTAACTGTTTTATTTTCCGCAAATGTTTTTGCTACCCCTGTTAATATAAACACAGCAGATGCACAAAAAATTGCTAGTTCTTTGTCGGGTTTTGGTTTAAAAAAAGCCCAAGCTGTAATTGATTACCGTACTAAAAATGGTCAGTTTAAAACGCTGGATGATTTAAATAAAGTCTCCGGTATTGGTGATAAAACAATAGAGAAAATTAAAGCTGATGTTTTATTTTCTGATGCTACTCCAGTCGCTTCTGTTCCGGCAGCCCCTTCATCATCTGAAACGCCGAACGCAAAGAAAACCTCGCCTGCAACACAAAGTAAATAAGCGATACATTTTTTCTTCCGCCACTAAATTTCTATTGTTTAGTGGCATTTCTTATTTGCTATTCTGCCAGTGTTTAATTATTCATTATTTTTTCAATACATTTTACACATTGCAAAACAAGCTGTATTTCGTATTAGAAGTGAATTTTAGTGAATCTATAATGTACTGAAAATAAAACCTGTTGAGGCTTATGTTAAAAAAATACATTGCCATTAGTTGGCTGTTGATTCTAATTGTGTTCATCCTAGTGATTACACAATGGTTTCCTCTTATCGAAAGGCATGCGCGGGAAATCCCCCCCCCCACAGTTTTTAGTAATGCTGATAATGCAAATGTTGAAAAGTCCTGTACGGACGATCACATTGAATGGCGTGCTGAACAAGAAATTGAAGGTGTGAAAATTGCCGCATCCCCTGCTTGTGAATCGGATAATCCTTATACGATTGCGACAGCTGTTAAAGGTACAAATAATGTATCGATGATGACCTTAATGCAAAGTAATCTCGCACAAGATGCAGTCACGATGGGAGAAGATTTAGATAATGATGGTGATCCAGATGTCATTCATATCAAATTGGAAGTTGTTGAATTAAATGGTTTTAGTCCTGATGGCGATTATTTAATGAATACTTACAATATCGCACCAGGTTTGCAGCCTTCTCTGTGGGTGTTTGCACCGAAAATGCAGGGCATGGCAGTTAAAAATTTTAATTCTCGGGTTGCTCATCCATTATTGCGTGCACCTTCACCTGTTATTCGTGTTGAACAAGGTGATAAAGTTTTTATTACGTTAGAAAATACGCATTATTTGCCGCATACGATCCATCTGCATGGCGTAGATCATCCATTTTTAACGGCTGCAGGTCATGATAATGATGGAATGGAGGAACACGCCGTTTTTCCAGGCAAACAACACACTTATGAAATTCAACCACGTCATGCTGGAACGATGCTTTATCACTGTCATGTTCAAACCGCTCAGCATTTCATGATGGGATTGAATGGAATGTTTATTGTCGAAGAAAATGCGCCGAATAATTGGGTGCAGACATTTAATATTGGAGCAGGGCAGGTGCGTCATTCCGCTGTGAATGTTAAGAAAAATTACGATCAAGAATACGATTTGCATTATCAGTCAATAGACAAAGAACTCGCAAAAATTCCACAAGAAGCCAACGATCCGCGTTTAGTTAGTGAGAAAATGAGTCGTGATTACAATATTACAACATCGAATGAAAATTATTTTTTACTCAATGGGCATTCGTTTCCTTATACCTTGCGTGACGCGATGATTATTGCTAATGAAAACGAGCGCATAAAATTACATCTTGCAAATTTACAGCGTTCACCGATTGCTGTGCATTTTCATGGACACAAAGCCACTATTATGGCTTATGACGGTGTTGATGCACCGCAAGGTTTGCAATTAACTCGTGATGTTTTTGATATTTCACCGGCACAACGATTAGATTTGTCACTTAATACAACAAATGATGGTTTAAATAGTTACGGCGCGGGGGTATGGATGTTTCATGATCATGTTCCGACAGGAACGACAACAGATGGCATGGAGCCAGGTGGGAATATCACAATTTTGGCTTATAAATCATTTTTGGACGCACAAGGAATGCCCAAAATGCACGATGAGTTGTTTAACGACGTTTTCAACAAAGAATACTACGCAAAACAACGACCAATTTGGGCGAATGGTGATTGGGCTAATTTTTTCGGTGATGCTGGGAAAGTTTCGCTAAATTATGGTGAGTTGATTGCATTTTGTGCGGTGATTGGTTTGTTAATTGGCGCATTTATTTTGACGTTGCATATTTATTTAAGAAATAAAATTCATGAAAAAGAATAAATTTTTAATCGCGCTTTTGTTTACAATTTCACAAGCAAGTTTTGCGATGATGCAAATGGATGAAAAAGGCATGGTGATGAACGCAAACCCTCATAATTTGCCAAAAGATTGTCCACAAATTTCTGAAACAGTGGATTTAACTATTCATGCAGGGCATAAATACGCGACGAAATTTAATGGCAAAATGTTTGCATTTGATCAGCAACAATGGGATGTAAAGCCGTGCGCTAAAATAAATATTACTTTTATCAACGACGATCAGATTCGCCATCAATTTATGATTCATGGTTTGCCTGGTTATTTATATCCAGATGGAATGTTGCACTTAGAACTTTATGGTGAAGGCGAATTGCACGCAAGTTTGATTATGCCTAACCAAAAAAAGACGTATTTGGTGCATTGTGAGTTGGCACAGCACGCGGAAAAAGGCATGAAATCGCAGCTAAAAGTAGGTGGCGGTGATGGTGATTTACCCAGTATTTCAGCAATTAGTATGCCGATAAAGGCTGATCCATATTCGCTTGATTTGTCTGTATTGAAGTTAGGAGGAATCATTGTTTTACTTGCTTTTACGACCGTTATCGTCGTTGGACGTTGGCTATTATCACTATATTTTAATTCTAGTACATAAAAGATTTTTGTTTGTTGAACTTAAAGAAGCAAGAAGATTGTGTGTCATTTAGAAAATTATTTAGAGCATTGTTGTTGACAACAAAGTATGAACTGGTAGACTTGCAACCGCTAAATGGAGTTGCGACATTTTGACGCAGATAGTGTTTAAAATGTATGAAACGGACGTTGAAAACATTGACTCCCGAAAGATCGGGGATTTAGTAATTTTTAGGAGGTAGAAATGGCAGCTACAACTGAATCAGTGAAAGCTGATGCTGCGGAAGCACCGCTTTTAAACAAAAAAAATATGTTCGCAGGCGCAGCACTTTATATTGTGTTCTACGGCTGGGTTCGTTGGTATGAAGGTGTATATGGCTGGTCAGCTGGTTTAGACTCATTCGCACCAGAATTCGAAACTTACTGGATGAACTTTTTGTACATCGAGATGGTTCTTGAAATCGTAATCGCTTCTGTATTGTGGGGTTACATCTGGAAAACTCGTGACCGTAAAGTGATGTCAATTACTCCGCGTGAAGAGTTAAGAAGACATATGACACATTGGATCTGGTTAGTAATGTACGGCATCGCTGTGTACTACGGTGCTAGCTACTTCACAGAACAAGATGGTACATGGCATCAAACAATCGTTCGTGATACTGACTTCACACCAAGTCACATCATTGAATTTTACTTGAGCTACCCAATCTACATCATTACTGGTGTTTCTGCATTCTTATATGCAAAAACAAGATTGCCAACCTACCAACAAGGTTTGTCTTTACAGTACATGGTATCAGTTATTGGACCTTTCATGATTCTTCCAAACGTAGGTTTGAATGAATGGGGTCACACTTTCTGGTTCATGGAAGAATTGTTTGTTGCTCCTTTGCACTACGGTTTCGTATTCTTCGGATGGGCTACTTTAGGTGTATTAGGCGTTGTGAATACAGAAGTTGGCGCATTGTCAAAACTTTTGAAAAAAGACTTAGCATAATTTAGGTCTCAGTTGTAATTACTATCTCCCGCTGCCTTATCTTTTTTGGTAAGGCAGTTAAAGAGGCTGATAGTATCATAAAAATAATTTAAATCCTTTAGGAGGTAAGCTAATGAGCGCATCTCAATCAGCTGTACGGTCACGCGCTGAAGCAGTAAAAGTTTCACGCACATTTGACTGGATGATTTTGTTTACGTTGTTCTTCGTAGTATTAGGCGGTTATCACATTCACTATATGTTGACTGGTGGTGACTGGGATTTTTGGACTGACTGGAAAGATAGACGTTTATGGGTAACTGTAGCCCCAATCGTTTCAATCACTTTCCCAGCAGCTGTTCAAGCTTGTTTGTGGTATCGCTACCGTTTGCCGTTCGGCGCAGTAGTTTGTGTATTAGGTTTGTTGTTAGGTGAATGGGTTAACCGTTACTTAAACTTCTGGGGATGGACATACTTTCCAGTTAACTTCTGCTTCCCATCAAACTTGATGCCAGGTGCTATCGTATTAGACGGTATCTTATTGTTGTCAGGCAGTATGACATTAACCGCTGTTCTTGGCGGTTTGGCATGGGGTCTATTGTTCTACCCAGGCAACTGGCCTGTAATTGCACCTTTGCACGTTCCTGTTGAATACAACGGAATGATGATGACATTGGCTGACTTACAAGGTTACAACTATGTAAGAACTGGTACACCTGAATACATCCGTATGGTTGAAAAAGGTACATTGAGAACTTTCGGTAAAGACGTTGCTCCAGTATCTGCATTCTTCTCTGGTTTCGTAAGCATCATCATTTACTTCTTGTGGCATTTCTTCGGTAGATGGTTCGCTTCAACTGCTTTCGTCGATGGCGAAAACGTTTAATTTGCGATTGCATTCAACCACATAGGGGGATATATGAAATTATTAAAAGACAAAGTTGCTAAATTGTCCTTTGTCGCATTGTTGGCCGCTTCTTCAGCTGCAATGCTTTACACACCAACAGCAGCAGCTCACGGTGAAAAATCACAAGCAGCGTTCATGCGTATGCGTACCATTCACTGGTTTGACTTAAATTGGTCAAAAGAAGAAGTGAAAGTTAACGACACCATGACTGTTACCGGTAAATTCTACGTTTTCGCAGGATGGCCAGAAACTGTTGATAAACCAGAAGTATCATTCTTAAACGTTGGTATTCCTGGTCCAGTATTTATTCGTCAAGGTTCTTGGATTGGTGGTCAATTAGTACCACGTTCAGTATCTTTAGAATTAGGCGAAGTTTATGAATTCAAAGTATTGTTGAAAGCACGTCGCCCAGGCGATTGGCACGTTCACTCTATGATGAACGTTCAAGGTGGTGGTCCAATCATCGGTCCTGGTAAATGGACAACCATTACTGGTTCTATGAAAGATTTCGTTAACCCAGTTACTACTTTAACTGGCGAAACAATCAACTTGGAAACTTACAACTTAGAAAACACTTACTTCTGGCACGCTTTATGGTATGCCTTAGGTTTGGCTTGGTTGGCTTACTGGGTTCGTAAACCAATGTTCATCCCACGTTCAATTGCAATGGAATCAGGTAAATCAAATACTTTGATTACTGCAACTGACAAAAAAGTGGGTATGGCTTTTGTTGCTGGTACAATTGCTTTAGTTGCTGTCACCATGGCAAGCACAAATGAAAAATATCCTATCACAACACCTTTACAGGCTGGTTTGTTGCGTGGTATGAAAACATTTGAAATGCCGGCTAAAACAGTTACTGTTAAAGTTGAAGACGCTACTTACCGTGTACCAGGTCGTGCTATGCAAATGACCTTAAAAATTACCAATAACGGCGATTCTGCTGTTCGTTTAGGTGAGTTTAATACGGCTTCTGTTCGTTTCTTAGACTCTGCTGTATTAGAAGATACAACTGGCTATCCTGATGACTTATTGGCTGAAGATGGTTTAACTGTTAGCGATAACAGTCCATTAGCACCAGGTCAAACAAGAACTGTTCAAGTCACAGCGTCTGACGCAGCTTGGGAAGTTTATCGTTTAGCTGACTTGATTTACGATCCAGACAGCCGTTTTGCTGGTTTGTTATTCTTCTTTGATGAATCTGGCAAACGTCAAATGGTTACTGTGGACGCACCGTTAATTCCTGTGTTCATTTAATCGTTTAGCGAAAGCTATCTGAAAAGAAAAACCCCTGTTGTATTTTTATGACAGGGGTTTTTTATTGCTCATAAAATTGTGCGTTCAATTAACCAATACAAACCTGCTAGACTTACTATCACAGAGCAAATAAAGATAAGTTTTTCATCAATTTTTGGTTTTTTGTGTAACCACCAAATTATAGGTATTACTAATGACGTTACTATAATTTGTCCAGTTTCAACGCCTAAGTTGAACGAAAGTAAAGGGACAATAATGCCTTTTTCATTATTTGCAATTCCCATTTCTTGTAATATCGAAGCGAATCCAAAACCATGAATCAAGCCAAATGAAAAAGTGAGCCATTTGCGTCCTTTAGGTTTTTTCCGAAAAATATTTTCTACGCCTATATAAATAATAGTCACTGCAATTAACGGCTCTACAACTGTACTTGGTAATGAAACTAAATTTAATCCTGCTAACCCCAGAGTAATTGAATGAGCAATTGTGAAAAATGTGACGATACCAACTGCCGACCAAAAACTTCGAGTAACCACTAATAATGCAAATAAAAATAACAAGTGATCATAACCAGTCAAAATATGTTCAACACCTAGTTCAAAAAAATCTTTAAACATCGATGAATTTTTTGTCGTTGATAAGTTTACTGTAATGGTATTCTCTTGCTGAGTTAGCATTTTTTCTCGAAGATTTTCACCGCTTGCATTTCTAATTGTCACGAATTGTTTATGCCCATCAGGTAATTTATCCAGAAATAGCAATTGCATTTTTAAAATTTCGGCAGCGGGTTCGTAATGAAAAGAAATGTGAGCGTTATTTTGAGCATCAAAAATTACATCTCCAATACTAATTGGTTTTGCATCTCGTTCGTTTATTGTTAATTGTAATTCTTTTGAAATTAGCGTCGCTATTTCGGGTTTAGCTGCTTCTCGTTCCTCTGGACTTACTTCGGCATCACCATCAATATCCATTGATGCAAAGGCTTCTGTATCTTGTAATGCAAAGGTAAGAGCAACATCAACACCATTTTCATTTAGGACTACGTCAGCTGAACTCAAACCTGCATCGTGTGCAAAACTCCATTGTGCGTAAGTACAAAAAAAGAGAACAGCAAATATTTTTCTAACCATTTACTTTTCCTCGCTTTTTTCGATAGAAATAAAATCCAATACAAAGTGTAGATAATGCTGTAATGCTACTAGCAATTAACACTTGTTGTTCTTTTAGCCATGTAAATGGGTTTTTACCTACATGAAAAGTTATTTTTAATTTATCCTCGTCAGAAATTGCATCTTCACCACCAATTAACAAAATTAAGGCGTAATCCCCTTCTTTATCTAAATCCGCTTGTGCTTCAACCACCCCTTTTGAATAAATTTTGGGTTCTACTTGGTTTAATTCTCGAATTTCTTTGAAATCGCTGGATTTTTCACCTGTTTTTTGAATTTCGACGACACGAATTCCAATCGGCGTTTTACGGATGTCACGATCAATTAAATCAGCAGCAAAAAATGCCTTGCCAATTTCAGGTAATTCTTGACAATACGGAGTTAGCAACGCTTCGCGTTCACTACCTTTTTTAGGTTTTAAATAGGCACTAAAATGGACAGCATAAAAGTCGTTTGCAACTAAACACCCGACGCTGTTTACGTCTGCAATTTGTGGCGGGGTGCCGAGTTTTTCTGTCATATCGCAGCCTGCATTTAGTAATGCGCTTATGAATAATGCACCTAAAGTAAATTTGTTTTTCATAACTTTTATGGTTTGATCGTAAATTGGAATTTTCCTGTGACAATGTGCGTATCAATTGAAACTACGCGATAACGAACAGTGTAGGTATCGGGTGGTAATGCAGGTGTAGTGCAATACAAATGCGAGCCATCTAGTAATTCTTGCTGAACATCTTTGTTATCGACACGATTACCTTTGCTGTCGATAACTGCAACGGCTTTGTATTCACCGCCAACTTTGTCGTTAAACCAGACATCTATTTGTTTTGGTGAAACAGCGATTGTCGCGTTTTGTTCGGGCTGCGATTTAACCATGATGGCGTGTGCAAAAACGGATAACGGTGTGGAAAGCGTGAGTGTGAAAATCAACGTGCTAAAAATTTTTCGGTTGTAATTTGATTTCATAAAAGTTAATACTTGAATTAAGAAGGAAATCTATTATAACCTGACTAAACCTTAAACTTCGTAACCTAGACGTAATGAAAATACTAAAAATAATTACACTAATTTTTCTTTTACTTTCCAATTGTAATGTTCATGCCGATGATGTTTTGCCGTCTTTTGTTTTCCCAGACACTGATGAAAGAATACGAAACATTTCTGAATGGCAAGGTAAAACGTTGGTAATCAATTTTTGGGCAACGTGGTGCCAGCCATGTTTAAAAGAAATTCCGGAATTTGTGCAATTACAAAATCAATATGCAAAACAAAACGTGCAGTTTATCGGCATTGCAATTGATGAGTTATCAGCTGTTTCTCATTATAAAAATATGGTGGGTATCAATTATCCCGTGTTAATAAGTAGTGAGTGGGAAGGTTTTTCTTTGGCTGAAAAACTTGGAAATAGTGCGAACACGGTACCTTATACTGTGGTCGTTAATTCAGCTGGCGTGATTATTTATCATTGCGCGGGGGCAGTGAAAAAAGAAGATTTGCTCGCAGTTATTGCAAAATAATTTAGTTAATCCACGTCATTGCCCATTGACTGGTATGCTTTGGTTTTTTTTCTGTCCATAAAACTAACGCATTGTTTTGATTTGTAACAATTCGTGGATGTGTCGAATTTGTGTTGACTTCTGATAAACGGCGTGGAATTGACCATGTTTCGCCATTATCAATAGATTGAGCGGTAAAAATTCCAGTCCCTTCTTCACGCATTTCGTCCCAAACGACAACAACACGATTTCCTAATACCGCAATATCGCTGTGAGTGGCATTTTTCCCTATTTTTACGGGTAATAAATTTTTGTTTGATGTCACTGTATATAAACCCGATTTTGATGGTTCTCCCGTCCAAACACTTGCATAAAAATTGTTATTTTCATCGAATGAAATGCCGCCGCCAACGTGTGGACAGCCATCAAAATGCCATGAAAATTCCCCAATCGTTTTCTTGCTTTGCCAATTTTCACCATTATTTGTTGAACTAAGCAAAGTCATATCTCTAGGATTCATGTCACGGTAAAGAACATGAAGTTCGTTATTCGCCGACATGGCTAATGTATTCCAACAACACGAACAACTCGAATCATCAAGTTTTACAGGTTGCTGCCAGTTTTTGCCATTATCAAACGAGCGTGCATAACGCAAACTCTGATAGCCATTTTCTTCAGGATCGGCAAGCCAAACAGTATGGAAATTCCCTTTATTATCCGCAATCAAATCAGCATGGGATTGATCACCTGTATTATCAACAGCTGGATTTTTACCCGAATACCACGTTTTACCGCTGTCCGATGAATAGACGCTAACTAACGCACCACTATTTGGAATATCACCTTGTGTTTGCCAAATCGCGACTAAATTTTCACCATTTGCTGCAATTTGAACATCATTTCCGCGAGTCGCAATGGGGAAGGGCGAAAATGTATTTTGAATATCAATCGGTAATGACCAATGCTCGCCATTATCCGTGGAATTTAAGTAGCGAATTGTTTGCGTTTTATCGTTTTCCGTTTTTAAACCAGAAATGAGAGCGTGCAATGTTTCATTATTTTTATAAATATCGAAACTTTTCACTTCAAATAAATCTACGGCTATTTTTGGATGACGTGTTTCTGAGGAATTTTGAATTGTTGTGCAACTTGTTAGGAATAAACTAGAAAGAAAAAGTGTTTTAATCATCATGTGTGTTATTTCCAAATGCAATTACGCCGCGCTAACTTAAAAAATCAGCACGGCGTAAATGTTTTAATACTTTGAGACGCGCTTATTTATGAGCAGCGTCGTAAATTTCTTTCATTTCTTTCAAAACAACCAATGCTTCTTTAACTGAATTACCCGCTTCACTCATATTATTGCTATCCGCAGATTCACGGGCCGCACGTAATTTGTCATTCAATTTTTGACGTAAACGTTCGGTTTGTTCATAACGGAATTCTTTTTGCAATTGACGCGCGTCAGAAATTGCCGCGATGAATGCCGCTTTGTCACCATTGCCCGTAGCAATTGTAAGTGCTTCTTCAACTTTAGCAATCGTACCAGCCGCTGCTGCTTTTACGATTGCATTTTTGTCGCCATGTTCTTCCGCTGCAAAAGCTGGAGCAGAAACCGTTGCGAATGCAGCGATGATAGCTGTTGATAAAGCGATTTTTTTAAAAATGTTCATTGTGTTCCTTTAATGAGGAAAAGAAGAGGGTTTTATTCTTTAAGCCGACTAAAAAAGTAGGTTAAGAAGGTCGCATTATAGGTTATTTTTTTTGCTTTAGCGATTAGCAAAAATTGGCTAAAACCTTAAATTTGCGTAGAATGCGCGACACTTTCCATAACACAATTTATTTATGCCAATTCAAATGACATTTCTAAAACGCATTTTATTACCCGTGACAATTTTGTTGCTAGTGATCGTGTGTGTTTTTGAACGTCTAACGGATATTGCAATTGTAGATTTAAGTAGTGGTTTTTCACATCCGCTAGAAGGTTGGGATCATTTTGTTACTATGTTGGCAGTTGGCATTTGGGCGGCTCAATTGCGTGGTAAAGCAATTTGGCTGTTGCCCGCCACATTTGTTAGCGTTATGAGTTTGGGGGGGATTTCTGGTGCGGCAAAATATCTCGCCGTACCCAGTGCAGAAGTTCTTATTTTGTTATCGTGCTTGGTTTTTAGCATTCTAATCATTCAAAAAATACGCTTTGATACTAAAATAAATGTCTTAATCGTCGCATTTTTTGCCTTCTTCCATGGTTACGCGCACGGTCAAGAAATATCCGCTTCCGCGAGTTTAATTTCCTACACGCTTGGTTTTATGATTGCTACATTATTACTGCATGGTGCGGGAATTTTAGTGGCAAAAATCATTTTCTTTTCGATGACTTTTTTTATTGCACAAGCGTTAAACACTGTCGTTCCAACGGAAACAGTAAAAACGGTTACTGTCATTTATGAAAAAAGTGACCTTTTACAATTTGAAAACGGTGATATTCGAAAGGCATTGTCAATAAATTTGCCGGAACGGTTAAATTTATCGCCACCTTCTAAACCATTGTTACATTTTTTTCTGTGGATAAAAGCCTATTTTGTTTTATCTACGTTATTATTTATTTTTAACATTTCGCAGTTTTTTTGTTACGTTTTTTATCCTGAAAAACACGGCGATCCCTATTTTTCCCTCGCCTGTTATTTTGAAAAATCGTTTTATCTCTTAACGCTTTCTGCGTTTCCAGTCTCCTATTTTAATTCGCACAAACTGCATTTTCCGGCAGTGATTTTCGTGCGCCCAAAATTTTTCAATTTTTGAGGAATCCATGAAAAAAAATCATTCTTTTAGACTAACATTATTATCACTCGCAATTGCCGTGAGTTGTTCAGCTTATGCTCATGCGGAATACACGGAATCTGAAATACCGTCTGTTGCGGACAGCGATAAAAAAGTTAAAAAAACAAAAGACGATAAAACAGTCGAATTTTCGGATGTCGTTGTTACAACGGAACGTGCTGATTCGCAAATTGGTATTGCAGGCAGCGCGTCACAAGGGAATGTCGGACAAGAACAATTAAAATATCGTCCCGTTACGCGCCCAAGTGAAATTTTAGAAACTGTACCAGGTTTGATTTCCAGTCAACATAGTGGCGAAGGGAAAGCCGCACAGTATTATTTGCGGGGTTTCAATTTAGATCACGGCACGGATTTTTTAACGCAAATCGACGGCGTTCCCGTAAATTTAACGTCGCATTCGCATGGTCAAGGTTGGATGGATACTAACTTTTTGATTCCTGAAATGATTAAAACTATGGATTATCAAAAAGGAAATTATTATGCTGAAAATGGTGATTTTTCGAGTGCTGGCGCGGCGAATATCCATTATTTTGATGCCTTGCCAGAACACACAGTGAAATTTACGGGCGGCAGTTTTGATTATTACCGTGGTTTAGTGATGGGGGCAGAAAAAGTCGGCGAGGGTAATTTAGCGTATGCCGGCGAAACTGTTCACAATGGTGGACCTTGGACGGTTAGTAATGAATATCTGAAATTGAACGGCGTTTTAAAATACAGTGAAGAACACGGTAACAGCGGTTTTAGTGTTACAGGCATGGCAATGGCGGCAGATTGGAATTCTACGGATCAAATTCCGAAACGTGCGGTTTTAGATGGTTCCCTTGACCGTTTTGGAAATATCGACCCAACTGATGGCGGACGCAGTGATCGTTATAGTTTAACAACCGAATGGCATCGTCAGAATGCTAAAAGTGCTACAAAACTCATGGCTTATGGGCTTTATACGTCACTTGATTTATTTTCAAATTTTACTTATTTTTTGGATGATCCTATCAACGGTGATCAATTTGGGCAACCCGATAAACGTTTTGTGTCCGGTTTTAAAGCGAGTCACACGCTTTTTCATAAGCTCGGAAAATTGGATTCCGAAAGTACCTTCGGTTTGCAATTTCGTAATGACAACATTCAAAATGCTTTGCTTTCAACTAAAGCACAACAAACACTTTCCACTACACGTTCTGACACCGTTTGGGTGAGCAGTTTAAGTCCTTATTTCGATAATAAAACCACTTGGACAGATTGGATGCGAACAAATGTAGGTCTACGTTTTGATGGTTTTCGGTTTAACGTTAGTAAAAGCAACGTCTTGGAAAATAATGGTAATACAACCGATGGAATGGTAAGCCCAAAAGCGGGCATTGTTTTTGGACCATGGGCGGATACGGAATTTTATTTAAATGGCGGCTTAGGATTTCACAGCAACGATGCACGAGGCATTAACACGCGCATTGATCCAAAATCCGGCACGAAAGTCGATCCCGCTGCACCTTTAGCGCGAACTTATGGCGCGGAAGTAGGTGTGCGTAGCAATTTGGTAGAAGGATTAAATAGCACTTTGTCAATTTGGTGGTTGGATATTGATTCGGAATTATTATTTGTCGGCGATGCGGGAACCACTGAAGCGACACATCCTAGTCGTCGTTACGGTATTGAATCGGCAAACTATTATTCACCTACTGATTGGCTAACGTTTGATGCCGATTTGAGTTTTTCAAAAGCCCGTTTTCGCGGCAATCCAGATGGCGGCAGTTATATTCCCGGTTCTGTTGAAACCGTTATTGCTTCCGGCGCGACATTTCATGATGTTTTTGGCGGCTTTTACGGTGGTCCACGATTACGTTATTTCGGTCCTCGTGCTTTGATTGAAGATAACAGCGTGCGTTCAAAAGAAACGTTGATGGTTTCAGCGATGATGGGCTATGAATTTAATAAACATTGGAAATTACAGGCAGAAGTTTTCAATTTACTAGATAGAAAAGATAGCGGCATCGATTATAACTATACGTCACGTTTGCCAAATGAAGCAGTTGGCGGAATTAACGACGTGCATTTTCATCCCGTGGAACCATTAAGTTTTAGAATGACGTTATCAACAAGTTTTTAGTTTTAACACAAAAAAGCCCCGCTTCCCTTCAGAAACGAGGCTTTCAAAGCAACATCAAAAGCACACCCCCCGCGCTTCGCGCCGCCCCCCTCAAAGGGGGCTAAAGATTAAAAAGCAAACGCTTTGGCTTTTTAATGGTTTTCCCCCTTTGGAGGGGGAGCGGCGATAGCCGCAGGGGGAGAGCGAAGCGAGGGGGCTTGCTTTAAGACAAATTAAACAAATGAAGCGTTAGTGACAGAAGTCAACGTGGCACCAGTCACTTCAATCAACATATCGCTCGACACTGTGAACGCGCCATCACCATCTAAATCAATAGCAAGGAAGGTTTTTGCACTTTCATCCGATGTGGTTAAAACGGCAACATTAGTATTTGTGCCACCAAATTTGTGGGTTAAAGTTCCATTAGTCGAATTCAACAACCCATTCAACGCTGCACCAGTCAATCCAGTAGCCGCTACGCCAGCCGCTTGTGAAGCAACGACTGCTAACGTTCCAGCAATACTTGGCAAATCAATCGTATCTTTCGTTCCCGCATTCAACACCAAATTGCTCACAACATCCACGTCACCGACAGTTGAATCACTGTTTGCGTTGTATTGAATGACTTTGTTACCCATGTGAGAATCCCCTAACGTAATTGCATCTGCACCTGCGCCACCAATAATCGTGTCACTTCCTTCAGAAGTAAGTAAATCACTGAAATCGGTAGTCGTATCAGCGTCAGCCGTTCCAACAATCACACGCGAAATCACTGGCACGTTTGTTGTATAAGCAAAATCATCAGAAGTAATATCCGTATTCTTAACATTCATCAAGCGAACTGAACCCGTACCATCTGTAAATGTAACTAATGTATCGGCACCTGACTGAGCAATAGAGACTTTTGCACTATCTCCTGCTGAAATAAGGTCTTGGGTTCCACCACCAACTTCAAACCCAGCAATCACATCTGTGCCATCTTCGTCATCAAATACAAACGTATCTGCGCCAGCACCACCATTCAAATAATCATTGCCGTTATAACCAATCAACGTATCCGCGCCATCACCACCATAAAGCACGTCGCGGGTTGCAGAACCTTCCAATTTGTCAGCTCCCGCGTAACCTTTCAATGTGCCGCCGTAAGTTTCATCATCAGCTCTAAGAATCAAATGGTCAGAATTTGCTGTGCCGTAAAGAACAGATTTTGCTGAAGCATTCGCCGCATATTGCAACGTTGAACTGTCCATGAACTGGATTTTGTCGCCGAGCAAGTTATCAGTATAGGTATCACCCAGTGTTAAAGTATGACCCACCGAGCCGTTAGTCCAATCAGTTAATACAATGCTACCACTGATAGTCAATGCAACATTGTTCGCCGTCACTGAATTAGATGGAGCATCAGCATCACCAATAAACAACGGGTCTGTCATCGTTGCGTAAGTTCTGCCAGGAATAAGCTGTGCAATTGTTTCATTTGCTGCAAAGTTATAAACAGGTGGCGCACCGTCGTCAGTACCAATTTGTAAGGAAACGACTTTCGTCGCGATTGTTGTAGTATCCACATCGTCGTGAACCGTAATCGTCAACTGGTCATCAACCGAATCGGCTTGATGATATTTCAACGAAGCAATCGCCGCATTGACAGCAGCGACTGTACCCGTGAAACTCATATCAGCTGCAGCAGTACCGTCAGTGGTTGAACCATTGAATTCGTTAAACGTTAAGTCTGTTGCAGCGTCCTCATCAGTTGTAAATCCAGTAATCGTTAAATCACCCACTAAAACCGACAACGTCACCGTCATCGTGTCATCGTTAGCGTCGGAAACTGGCGTGTTGCTTGCGTTTAAACTTGTGCCGATTAACGTGCCTCCATTAGTCGCAGCATCGGCATCAAGAATCGCCAAGGTGTTCGCGGCTTTTACTGGCGATACCACCGCCGCCAGGTTCGTACCATCCAACGTCAAAACTGGCGTGTCATTGATGATGTTGAAATTGACTTGGACGGCAGGCGCGACGGATTCCAATTGACCATCCCACGCGGTGACAGTAAATGCTTTGTTTGTGTCACCAGCTGTAAGTGATGTTGTAGGAGTCCAAATCAACACATCAGAAGATGTAATTTCAGTATCGGCTTCAACTGAATCCGCGCCAGCAACATACCAAGTGCCGCTGTACAAAACAGCACCATCTGTTGCTGATGTCACAGCAGAACCGTTGTTTGTGACACCGTATTTCAACGTGCCGCCATTTGTTCCACTGGTTACATTTAAAGCATCAATCTTCAACGTCAATTGTGCGTCGGTATTATCAACGTCGGTATCATCAGCTTTCGCTTTCAAATCCGCCAAGTTGAACGCATAACCCACGCCTGTGTGAGCATTGGCGAAAGTTGAAACGCTTGTTAATGTTGGCGCGTCGTTGATGGCAAGAACGTCGGCTTTGACGGCAACGGCAGATAAAGCTGGTGTTCCATAAAGAGATGTTGCCGCTTGTGCTGAAAATGCGGTAATTAAACCAGTTCCATTAACAGCCGCACCACTTCCGTCAGTATCTGCATTATTTGCATCAGCCGCCGCTTTCCAGCGCAAATTTAGATTGCTTGAGTCGCTCGCAATTGATGAACCGTCAATCGAAACACCTGTTTTTGAAAGCCAAACAGTTGCAAAGTTAGAAATCGTTGCCCAAGTGCTAGAACTATCTTTGTACTGAAGTGTTCCAGTACCTGTCGTTGAGCCGTCCGAAGTGATTTGAAACGCTTGAATCGTAGTTTTACCTGCAACCGTACCAGATGCGGCAGCCGCTTGCGTTTTCAATTGAGCGAAAGAAATTTCGGTATAAGTATCTTCCAAAACACCAGTGATGGTGTTGAATTTGTCGAAGTTAAATAAAGCAGTCATGATAAAACCCTCTTAAAAGTAAAAAATAAATGCACCAAATCGTTTTTACGCTTTGATTAACATTTTGTGGATTGCGTAAAACTAAAATAAAAAATGTTTTGACCTTCTGTCGTTTACCAGATTCTTACATTACGCAAGCAAACTGGATGGGTCGGCATCCTTTTTTGTTGTGCTTAAATGAATACGAAGTCCGAATAAGTCACACCTGTAACGTTACTTAATAAAATTGTCGTTGTTTGCCCTGTAATGCTGATGTATGTGTTACCACTGTTTGAAGTAATTGTGAAACCTGTTGTATTAGAGGCGGCAACGGGTGAGCCAATAATGTTGTCAGCGGTAAGTGCGATTTTATCAGTGCCGTGAACAAAGTCAGTAATAACATCCGCCCCTTCATTACTACTACTTGCTGTGTGATAAACGAAATAATCTGTTCCTGCACCGCCAGCAATCACGTCATTTCCTACGTTGCCAATAATGGTATCGTTACCATTTCCGGCATAAAACGTATCTGCACTTATGCCACCAATTAACAAATCGCTGCCATCGTAACCACGCAATGTGTCACCACCCGAACCCGCCACAAGTTGGTCGCCGTTTGCGTTGTAAGAACCATTCAGTGATGTTTTGCTCGAACCCGTATTTACTTTTAACACTGAACCGTCCGAGAATTGCACTTTATCACCGAGCAAAACGGTTGGATGACTGGTTAAAGTTAGCGTGTGTGAATGAGCGGTTAATACAACGGTGGAAGGTGAAGTTGTTTTAGAAACCACGACAGAATTTGCGCCGTAACTGTTAATAAATAATGGATCAGCGGTTGGGTAAGTGATCGCGCTATCTGCGCTAAAACTATACGTTCCAGAGCTTTGATAACTGTCACTGCCACCAACGGTTAAGACAATTGATTGGTCAGCGGCTTTTAAACTTGTTGAATCTTGAACATGGATTGTGAGCAAGTCGTCAGAATCGCCTGATTGAGTGTATGTCAATGTGTCTAATGCCGCACTAACAATTGAAGCGGAGCCGCTCACAGTAAGGCTATGAGTTCCAGTACCGCTCAACGTTGCTCCATTTGCTGTCGCAGACAACGTGCCGTTAATGGTATCAACTGTTGCGGTGACGGTTTGTCCATCCACTTCATCAACAAGAATTCTTTGATTTGTTGAATTAGTCAACGCTACTGCAGACGGATTAGTTGCGATAGTTAATTCATGTACATCCAATACAAGCGTCGGAGCTTCGTTCACGGCTGTAACAGAAATGGTAGCTTGAACGGGCGTTGTTGTAGATTCTGTGGCTGAATTATCTTTTGCAACAATGGTAAAAGCATTGAGCGTACCGTTTGCATTCGCCGCTGGTGTCCAATAGGCGATGTGACTTGCATCAACCGTATTATTTGATGACGCATTCCAATCTGACGCGCCAATTTTCAAGGTGCCAGAACTAACCGCTTTCACCACAAAACCATCGACTGTCCCGTCGATGTCGGCTTCATTAGCTTGTGTTATCAAATTTGCAAAGGTGATTGTTGCCGTGGTGTCTTCTTTAGTGACGGTTGAATTTGTAAGCGTGGTAAATGTCGGCGCGTCATTCGTTCCTGTAATTGTCACTACAATCGGTGCTGTCGCATAACCACTTTTGCCGTCGTTCACTTGATAAGAGAATGTATCCGTTGTGGTGACTCCCTCCGCTAACGATTGCACTGAACTTGTATTAAGCGCGTATCTGTAAGTTTTATCGCTATTCAGTGTCAGCGTGCCGTAAGTGCCAAGTAAAGCTAAAGGCGTTGTAATGGTGGTATCGCTGGTAAATGTTGAAACCGAACCCGAATGCGCTTTAATCAATAACGTATCACCATCTGGGTCGCTCGCAGACAAAGTTCCTGTTGCCGCTGCATTTGCATCTTCGAATAATGCAATCGCTGTCGCGGTTGTGACGGGAATGTTGTTAGCAGAACCTTGAACGGTCAGTGTTAACGTCGCGGTGCTTGTTAATGCACCATCATCTTTTACCGTATAAGTGAACGTATCCACTAACGTCGAAGGTTGTTTCAACGCAATAATCACTGGTTTTGTGGCATCGGCTAAATAGCTGTAACTGCCATCGGTGTTAATCGTTAAATTACCGTAAGTGCCTGTGATAACAGCAGATGTTGAAACCGCAGTTGAACCCACAGCACTCACTGTTTTCGTTGCGCCAACATCTACATCGGTATCATTAGTTAAAACATTGCCCGTCATGGTTTGTGTTTTAATCGCGCTGTTTGTGTCATTTACGCCCACAGGTGCGTCGTTCACGGGCGTGACATTGATTGTTGCTGTGGCTGCCGAACTGTAAGAAACACCGTCACTGACTTTGTATTGGAAAGTGGCATAATTTGCACCGTTAGCATTCGAAGCTGGCGTGTAAGTTAAAAGCCCTAAATTAGCATTCAAAATTTCTTGATTTAACGTCACTGCCACATTGTTATATTTCAATGTTCCAGCGGTTGGTAAGCTGAAAATTTGAATTTTTGATAACGCTACGCTTTCCGGGTCGCTGTAATTAAAATCAGAAACAGCAAAGGTTTTTGCTGTGTCTTCAGGTGTTGTGATTGTTGGAGGAGTTGTAACAGTTGGCGCGTCATTCAAGGTCGTAACATTTACCACCGTTTGAGAATTCGTCACAGTTCCCGCGCCGTAAGCAAAACTATCCGTTGCCGTGACGGTAAAGGTTGTGGCTTTTGTTCCCGCGCCATTTGCTGCGACGATTGTTGGCGTGAAAATTAAGGCTTTTATAGCGGTGGTTAAATTAGCTGGTGTTGCTCCGCTTAATGTGTAGCTAGTACCTGAACCTGCTAACGTTACACCGGCTACTGAAGTTCCAGACGTAAAACCTAGTATGCCATTCGCTGCACTTAGTACAATCGTTGCGCTAACCGTCTGTCCACTGTCTGCATCCGCAATTATCATCGAACTAAATGGCGTGGTAGTTTGGGTTTCTAAAATTGTGGTCGAAGGTGTCGCGCCAGCTAATTGAGGGATTGAATTAGAAGGTGTGCTGACGACAAAATTAACTGTCTGTGCAGAAGAATCTAATGCGCCGTCATTAGCAACAATTGAAAAGCCTGCAATTGTGCCTTGCGTTGTTGATGTCCAACTAAAATTATCACTCGATTGAATTGTATAAGGCGTTATAACTGTTGCACTATTTACCGTCAGTGTTCCATTTGAAATTGCCATAATTTTGTAACTAAGTGCAGAACCTTCAACGTCGTTTGCGGAAATGTGGGTGATTAAATCTGAACCTAAAAACGTTTTTGCTGTGCCTGCAATGGCATCAAGCATATTTGAAACACTGTTGATTACTGGGGCATCGTTGACGGCTGCTAAATCAAAATTGACTGGTACATTTGTTGTTGATAATGATGTACTTGCTGTCGCAGAAGCACTTGCCTTGATGCTAAAGCCATTTGTTACACCACTTGCATTTAGAGCTGGTTTCCAATACAAGTTAGCCGCTACTGCTGCTGCACCACCAACAGACATACCGCCTGCACTAAAAATATAGTTGCTTGTTACCGCAGTGATTTGTGTTGCACTTGTTTCATTCGCACCATACCAAAGCGTGCCACTGGTAAGAGCGGCAATTTTGAAACCGAGCGTCGTGGTATCTTCATTTGCTTTAAGTTTCAAGTTTGCAAATGTATAGACGAACGTTGTGTCTTCAGTACCGAGAACGGTTACGACGGAGGTTAATGTACTCATGATTTTTTACCTGTATTTTTGAAATTCTGGAAATTAAGCGATGACATAAAAATCAGCTGCAGTTAATGTCGGTGCGGCTGTCAACGTCAAAATGGTAACAGCAGCATTTCCACCAGAACCATCGGCATCGTATTCCAACACGCCAGCATTGTATTTAATGACAGTGCCAAAATCAGTGCTATTGAGTACATTATCAGCAGCTGTGTTCAACGTGAATGTACTACTACCCTTAGAAATATAAATTTTATCCGCGCCACCACCTGCAAAATCACTTTCAAGACTTGCCGTTGCACTGCTTTTGTTGATGACTAAAACATCCGCGCCGCTTCCCATACTGACTGATTGAGCATTCTCACCTAAAATCACCGTATCACCACCAGTACCTAACGTGATATTTGCCCCAGTTGTTCCCGTTAAATCCACACTCATTTTTCCTGGAGCGGTAGAGCCATTTGTTACAGCTGCGTTATTTGGTAAAGCAGAAACATTCGCTTGAATAATGGCACTTGAGCCATCTTTTAGTGAAATAGAAACTGGACTTGCCGAAAAACTTGTACCGACAATTGAAAAGGTTCCACTGCCGAGTATTGCTAAATTTGTCGAGTGAACGGCTGAATTAAATGAACCACTATTAAGAACAGTTGCATCATAATTTGTGGAATTTAACGCTGTATCAAAGGAATTCAAATAAGCACTTGTAACGGTTGGCGTAGCATTTTTAAAGAATCCACTTGCGCCACTCGTAATAATTAAGCCATCGGTAATTGCATCAACTGAGGATTTGTTAAAACCTGTTGCTTGATAAAGCGCATCAATCTTACTTTGCGTAAATACAATGTCTAACTTTCCTGTATTTGTGTCTAAGGTTGCAGAGCTAATATCAGTATCCGAAAAAGTTACATCAGCCGTTACGGTATTATCTTTGTTTGTGTCCCAGGTTAATTTTGTCCAATCGATACGCGCTTTGGCATCAACAATTGAATCACCATTGTTAACTTCACCAGCCGTTAAAAGACTTGCGAAATTAGAACCCAGCAAAGTCAAAGTATTAACTTGATTAACGTTCGGCGTACTCGCGCCATCTTTCAAAAAGCCAGCATAAACCGTCAAACCATCAACCGACGAATCCGTTGAAGACGTATTAAACCCCATTGTTCCATAAAGTGCTGTTGCTTTAGTCGAACCTAAAACAATGCTCAATTCTGTGTCATTCGTTCCAACAATTGCTGACGTAATATCGCCCACTGCGAAAGTCACATCCGCTGTCGAGCTATTATCGTTGTTAATATCCCAAACAAACTTACTCCAATCAAGACGTGTTTTAATATCGGTTACGCCGAGCGTTTCATCTGGTTGTAACAAGGTATTGAAATTTGTACCTGTTAACGTAATCGTTCGGGTGTCTTCGTAGAAATCCGCTTGCGTGATGGTTGCAGTTGGTGGCGTGATGTCAGGTGTGTTATTTGTGACAGAGCGTGTTGGTAGTGTTATAGCATCATTCCCTGCTACATCTTGAATGGCATTTGTATCATTGTTCGCCGTTGGGTCGGTGTAAGCAATTGTTACTGTATCGCTGTTGAGTACGGCTGAATTCAATGTTAACGTCACCGTTTTTGCATTCACCGCTACAGAATTAACCGTTGCTGTTGTTGTTCCGACCTTAACCACAAAATCAGTGGTTGCTGGTTTATTAGTTGCGTCTAAATTATTCACGTCAGTATAAGTCAAAACCAAACTCGTTCCATTTACTGCCGCCGAAGCAAAAACAGGTGGTGTTGTATCTGGTGCGATGGTTTCATTTGAGACAGCTTGTGCAGTTAAAGCTAACGAATCATTCCCTGTGGCATCTTGAATACGTTTTGTGACATCGCTATCTTGAACATAATCTACCGTCACGGTTTGCCCATTCGTCACAGCTGAGGCAAGCGTTAGTGTTACGGTTTTCGCGCTTGAATCTACCGCCAATGAATTTACTGTGTCGGGAGAGCCATTTACTTTAACGGTGAAATCACCAACTACAGGAACGTTTGTTCCATCCAAGGCTTCACCATAAGTCAAAACTACGGTGCTTGCAGCATTTATGGGAACGACTGCCGAAACAAGCACAGGCGGCGTAATGTCAGCAGTTGAGTTGTTTATAATGCCACTTGTTAGGTTCTGCGTAAAAGCGGAATTAGTTGCAACATCTTTGATTGAATTAGTCGTGCCGTTCGTAGCGTTATAAGCAATTTCAGAAACAGTCACACCAACACCAATTGCACTGGTTAAAGTCAGCATAACGGTATTGGTATTTGTGTTAATCAACGCATTTGAAACTGTCGTGGTGCCAGAACTCAATGTAATTGCATAATCACTCGCTTCGGGCGATCCACTTAATACTTCAGAATAAGTAATTACGACCATTGAACCACTGCTTAAAACCTCTGCGCCTTTCATTGTTGGTGGTTTAATATCGGGTAACGTTGGAACTGCGAACGTAATCGCCGCACTGTTGTTATTGCCGGCTTTATCGACGGCTTTTGCGGACGTAACGGTTAAAGTGTCTCCAGTGGCAATTGTTGCTGCTACGTCGCGTGTAATTTCAAAACTCGTTGCATAACCACCGACCGCACTCACCGCCGCAAGCGTTGCAGAACCAAGTGAAAGACCGTTGTTTGCTGAAATATCCCCAATCAATAAACTGGTTGAAACGGGTTCAGAAAAAGTAAGTGTGATTTTGTTGGTTGCGGCTACAATCGGATTTGAACTAGCGACAGCAGGAGCCGTTTTATCAATCACAATCGCCGCAGGATTCGCTAATGATGTTGTGGTTTCTGTGCCGTTGTTGTAAGTTTGTTGAACTTTAATTTTTCCCGCATCAAACGTTTGCGTTGCACTAACACCTAATGAAAACGTACTGCTTGTACTGCTCGCTGTAGATGGTAAAGACCACGAGGAACCATTATCAAGCGTGTATTTCCACGATGCTCCCACTTTCAAACCATTAACGGTAATCGTATCATCGTTAGAAATTCCATCGCTTGAACTTGCGCCCATTGAATCTGTTGTTAACACAAATTCAGGAA
>CAIQZX010000055.1 GCA_903876445.1 uncultured Pseudomonadota bacterium
CTGCGTTGCCGTAGCTGAGTTTTAAAATTATAGCGATTTTTTTGAGTTTGTCAAAAAGTTTTTCAATTTTTTTAAATTTATTTTTCAGTGAGCATCAAAGCATTTAGCAAAAAATTCTCATTGGCAATTGATTTACAAGCATTTTCACTCAAATATCGCCGCCATAAACGCGCACCATATTCACCATGAAATAATCCTAATACATGCCGACTGATGCTATTTAGCCGCACATCCTGATCCTGTAATTGCTGCCGAATATATGGCAATAAAGCATTTATAACTTCATTTCGCGAAAAAATTAGAGAATTATCATCAAACAAAAAGCTATCTACCTCCGCTAATAAATACGGATTTTGATAAATTTCACGCCCTAACATCACACCATCAACGTATTTCAGTAATTCTGATGACTGTTGCAATGTTGTAATTCCACCGTTAATTACTATTTCAAGTTGTGGAAAATCACGTTTCAATTGAAAAACGATGTCGTAACACAATGGGGGAATTTCCCGATTTTCTTTTGGCGACAAACCTTTCAACCACGCTTTTCGTGCATGAATAATAAAAGTTTTACAACCCGCTCGAGCCACAGTATCAATAAATTGCACTAACTCTTCATACGAATCCCTATTATCAATTCCGATGCGCGATTTCACTGTAACCGGAATTTTAACATCTGCCTGCATCGCTAAAATACAATCAGCAACTAAATTAGGCTCCGCCATTAAACAAGCACCAAAACGTCCATTTTGAACTCTGTCACTTGGGCAACCGACATTTAAATTGACCTCGTCATAACCATAATCTTCCGCCATACGAGTACAAATTGCTAAATCATTCGGATTACTACCACCTAATTGCAATGCAATAGGATGTTCCTCTTGATTGAATTGTAAAAAACGGTGCGAATTACCATGAATCAACGCACCTGTTGTGACCATTTCGGTGTATAAAAATGCGTTTTTTGATAACAAACGGTGGAAATAACGGCAATGCTTATCAGTCCAATCCAACATCGGTGCAACACAAAAGCGGTGGTTTAACTTCTTTTGAGAATTCATGTTAAATCGCTACGCAATTCATTAACTAATCGGAAATGTAATCCACCAAAACTACCATTACTCATTAAAACAACATGACATCCTTGCTGAATCTCGCTGTGAAAACGTGCGACAATTTCATCTAACGTTTCATAAACGACCGTGTTATTCGCTAAGGTTAAAGTGCTGTGCGATTCTGGTTGATAAATAATTGCCACATCGGCGGCTCTTAATGAAGCCGCTAAAGTATGTTGATGAACACCCAAACGCATTGTATTTGAACGTGGTTCGATAATAGCAATAATTTTTTCAGTTCCAACACGCTGACGTAAACCGTCTAATGTTGTTGCGATCGCGGTAGGATGGTGAGCAAAATCATCGTAAATTGTGACACCATTTTTTGATGCTAATACTTCCATCCGTCGTTTTACATTTTGAAACTGCGATAACGCATCAATCGCATTATTGGGTGAAATTCCAATATGACGTGCTGCCGCCATAGCCGCTAAAGCATTTCGCACATTATGTTCACCCGTTAAATTCCAACGCACTTCGCCCTGATGATGAACGGTGAAATACACCGCAAAATGACTTCCATCACGAGAAAATAAATCAGCATTCCAACTTCCCTGCCCTTGAATACTTGTATAAGTCACCGGTGTCCAACATCCTAACGCTAGGGTTTCTTCTAACGCCAAATCATTTTCTGGCGCAATCAACAGCCCTTCACTCGGAATGGTTCGGACAAAATGATGGAATTGTTTTTGAATCGCCGCTAAATCGGGAAAAATATCGGCATGGTCATATTCTAAATTGTTCAAAATAGCCGTGCGGGGGCGGTAATGAACAAACTTTGAACGCTTATCAAAAAATGCGGCATCATATTCATCTGCTTCAATCACAAAAAAATTAGAATCCGTTAAACGCGCCGACACCCCAAAATTCAACGGAATGCCACCAATTAAAAAACCTGGATTAAAACCGTTCGCTTCTAAAATCCACGCTAGCATACTACTCGTTGTTGTTTTGCCATGTGTTCCAGCGACAGCCAAAACCCATTTTGATTGCAATACATTTTCAGAAAGCCATTGTGCGCCACTGGTATAACGAAAATTTTGATTTAAAACAGCTTCGACTTCTGAATTTCCACGCGATAACGCATTACCAATAATGACCAAATCCGGTTTATCGTTTAAGTTTTCAGCACAATAACCTTCTTTGAGTGTAATACCTTGGGCGCGTAATTGATCACTCATTGGCGGATAAACATTCTGATCCGAACCACTCACTTCATGCCCTAATTGCTTTGCGAGAATGGCGAGTCCAGCCATAAATGTCCCACAAATGCCTAAAATATGTATACGCATAATTTACCGTACAATTCGTTGTTTAAATTTAGAATTCGGATCGGGTGGCAGCTTAGGAGCCGTTTTGACAGTTTTTTTATCAACAAACATTTTTTTAGATTCACTCAAGTTATCTTCCGCTTCCTCGTTTATTTGCCATTTATCGTTCAGAACATGTTGTTCTAACCAAAACACACCGGAAACAGAAGGCAAAGATTGGTGACGCGCTTCGAGCAACTCTTCATTGTTTATTGATATTTCATTGCCAACAATCACCAAATCCGGTTTATAAGCTAAATTTTCAGTACGAAAGCCTTCATTTAAAGAAACACCGTTCGCTATCAATATCTTTCGCGAAGGCAAATCAATACAACTATCTGAAGCAGTAACATCGTGTCCAGCTTTTCGTGCCAATACAGCTAAACCCGTCATAAACGTCGTTGCTACGCCAATAATATGTATTCGCATGTCGCCACCTAATTAAAATTATCGTTTTTTCTTTGGTTTTTCTGCAGCTTCAGCAGCGGCTTTTTCAGCAGCAGCTTTAGCGGCTAATTCTTCAGCTGTTGGTTCAGGTGGTTTAGGTGGTTCAGCACCTTTCGCGCCAGCAGCTTCTAATAGTTTAATGACACTTTCAGTGCTGATTTTTTTGGCGTGTTCTAAAATTGGCACTTTTTGCGCGTCTTGAACGTTCACATTTGCGCCGGCTTTAATCAATAAATTGATAATGTCTTCATCCCCGAAAATCAAAGCGTCCATCAATGCGCTATTGCCGGTATTATCAGTGGCATTCACATCCGCGCCATAAGTCATCAAAGTTTTTACACTATGAATGTTACCGCTAAAACATGCCGCCATTAACGGCGTTCGACCGCCAGAATTTTTGCTGTTCACATCGATGCCTTGATTCAACAAGGCAATCACGCGCTCTTCTTTACCATTCATTGCTGCGAGAAATAAATCTTTACCATCTTCAGCATGAAGCTGTGGAGAAGTAGCAAGTAACAACATAATTAAATAATTTTTATACTTCATAGTGAATCGCTGCCTGTGTTTGAGAGAATTTAGGATAAAATGCAAAAAATATCAGTTAAACCAATGGAAATTTTGCGACTACTTTTATGAACGAAAATCATAATATCAATATCACTGCGACCGCATCGTTTGTCGAAACCGAATCCGATACGAAGCAGAACCGCTATATCTTTGCCTATACTATCACTATCACCAACAAGGGTAAAAGAGCGGCACAACTATTAAAACGTCATTGGATTTTAACCAATGGTAATGGAAAAACAGAAGAAGTTCACGGTGATGGCGTGATTGGTATGAAACCTCGTATTAACGGTGGTGAAAGTTTTCGCTATACAAGCAATGCGTTACTTGAAACCGATGTTGGAATTATGCAAGGTTATTACACCTTTCGAGACGATGATGGCGAAACATTTAACGCTGCAATTTTACCGTTTACGCTGACAATTCCGCGCACATTACATTGATTTATGGCTATTTATGCAATTGGTGATGTACAAGGTTGTTTTGATGAACTGGAACGTTTACTCGATAAAATTTCGTTTGATGAATCAAAAGACAAACTTTGGTTTGTCGGCGATTTGGTAAATCGAGGCACAAAATCTCTTGAAACATTGCGATTTATAAAAAATTTGGGTTCAATCGCGATTACCGTTTTAGGAAATCACGACATTCATTTATTGGTCGTCTCAAATTTTCCCGAGCGAATAAAACAAAAAGATACATTTCAATCCATTCTAAACGCGCCAGATAGTGATGAATTGATAGATTGGTTACGTCAAAAACCACTCTTTCATTACGATGAAACATTGAAAATCGGACTTTTACACGCTGGATTACCGCCACAATGGGATTTAAAACAGACTCAAAAAATGGCACGGTTAGCAGAAAATGCCTTACAAGCCGATGATTATCAAAATATGTTAGCGATGCTTTATAGCAATCAGCCGCATTTGTGGTCGGAAAAATTAGAAGGCATTGAACAGTTACGATTTATTTTTAATTGTTTTACTCGAATGCGGTTTTGTGATGAAACGGGACGTTTAGATTTTGAAAATAATGGCGAATTAGGTTCGCAACCTGCCCATTTAATACCGTGGTTTCAAATTAAAAATCGTAAAACAGCAAATGTAAAACTTATTTTTGGACATTGGGCGGCTTTAGGCTTTTATGCTGGAAATAATTGTTTCGGAATTGATACGGGTTGTGTTTGGGGACGTGAATTAACGGCATTACGTTTAGACAATTTGGAAAAATAATTTTATGACACAGTGTTTTGTCAGTATCGGCAGTAATATCAATAAGGCTAAAAATATCAAATCAGCATTGAATGCGTTATGCGAAATGTTTGGTGTATTGGATATTTCGCCGATTTGTGAAACGCCCGCTGTAGGTTTTGAGGGCGACGATTTTTATAATTTGGTCGTCAGTTTTGACAGTGAATTTCCCGCTCATGCGATTTTCGAAAAATTGCGTGAAATAGAATTCGCTCACGGGCGAGAACTAAATAGTCAAAAGTTTTCGCCACGCCAGTTAGATTTAGATTTACTTTTATATGGCAACGCAATTGTTAATGATGAAAAACTAAAATTGCCCCGCTCGGATATTGAAAATTATACGTTTGTGCTACAACCACTTGCTAATCTTGCACCGGATTTAATCCATCCGATTTTGAAAAAAAGTTATGGTGAAATGCTGCAATCTCACGTTTTAATTGAATCAACGCTTTCCCACGATGACTTAATGAATTTTTAATTTCAAACGGTAATTCTGCGGCACTGCAATTATTATGTGATGGCACACCAAAAATTGGGTCGTAACCAAATCCTTTTTCGCCTTTTGGTCGCTCTAAAATAACGCCGTCCCAACGTCCTTGCGCGATAATTGGACACGGGTCGTGAGCATGACGAATCAAAACTAAAACACAAAAAAAGTAGGCGTGGCGTTTTTCAATTGGAACATCTTCTAATTCACGCAAAACTTTAACGATATTTTCGGAATCCGTCGCTTTTTCACCCGCATACCGTGCAGAATAAATAGCGGGGGCATCATTTAACGCGGCAATCACCAAACCCGAATCATCTGCAATAGCAGGCAAATTTGAAATTTTTGCGGCGTTCCGTGCTTTAAGAATGGCATTTTCAACAAATGTTGTGCCAGTTTCTTCCACTTCCATCACATTAAATTGTGTTTGCGGAATAAGCGTGAAATTTGGTAATAACGCCTGAAGTTCTTTAATTTTTCCCGCGTTTCCACTAGCGAGTACAAGAGAATTAGTTTGCATGATATGTTTTAAGAAGTTCTAAAAATTGATTTTCATTCAGAATCTGAACACCCAGTTTTTCAGCTTGTGTTAATTTGCTCCCCGCCGCCTCACCGGCTAAAACATAAGTTGTTTTTGCGGAAACCGAACTAGCGACTTTCGCCCCCAGATTTTCTAATTTTACTTTGATTTCATTACGCGGCGTATTGAGCGTTCCCGTCAAAACCCATGTTTGCCCCATCAAAATTCCGTTTTTAAGAGGTTCGCCATCGTCCCAATGAATCCCCATCGATAATAAATCATTAATCAATTGATTCTGTATTTCATTGTCGAAAAACTCTCGTAAATTATTCGCAATAACGGCTCCTACATCTGGCACATCGCGTAATGTATCAACGCTAGCCGCTCGTAATGCGGTTAATGTTTTAAAATGTTTTGCGAGATTTTTCGCGCCACTTTCACCAATTTCAGGAATTCCTAATGCCGTCAAAAAGGTACTAAACGTAGTATTTTTTGAGACTTCAATCGCCGCTAAGATTTTCGTGGCATTTTTTTCGCCCTGCCCGTCTAAATTTGTAATATCTTCAATCTTCAATCGATAAATATCTACGACGCTTTTTAAAATGCGTTGTTCACATAATGTGTCAATCAATTTTGCACCAAGTTGCCGAATGTTCATGCAATGACGGGAAGCATAGTATTTAATCTGTTCAGCCGTTTGTGCGCCACACGCTAAACCACCTGTACAACGAAATGCAGCTTGATTTTCAATGCGTTTTACAGCGGAATGGCAAATTGGACATTTGTCCGGCATCACGATTTTTTGGCGGATTTCACCTTGTTCAATAACATTTGCCACTTTGGGAATCACATCACCTGCGCGGTGAATTTCGACTTTATCACCGATGCACAAATTTAAACGCGCTATTTCATCCATATTATGCAATGTTGCGTTACTAACTGTTACGCCACCAACAAAAACAGGTTCTAAACGCGCCACAGGAGTCAAAACACCCGTGCGTCCAACTTGAAAATCAACATCAAATAACGTTGTTATCACAACTTGTGCGGGAAATTTCCGCGCCACTGCCCATTTAGGCGAACGCGCAATAAATCCTAATTTCTTTTGCAAATCTAAATCATCGATTTTATAAACAATGCCATCAATTTCCATTTGTAACGATTCACGCACATTTTCCATGCGTTGATAATCCTGTTCAAAAGCCGGTTTAGTTGCCGAAAAAGCACGATTATTTGAATTTGCTTTAAAACCTAATTCTGTCAAATAGGCAAGAATTCCAGAATGCTGTAAAAATATTTTTTCGTTTGAATACTCGCCAATACCGTAAGGAATAAATTGTAATGCCCGATCAGCCGCAATTTGAGGATTTAATTGTCGAATTGTTCCCGCTGCCGCATTGCGTGGATTGGCAAACGTTTTAGTTTCTTGCGTTTCAGCTAATTGATTTATTTGTTCAAAAATCGCTTTCGTCATAAACACTTCGCCGCGTACTTCTAAAGTTTCAGGCGAATTTTCAGTGTTTAATTTCAACGGAATGGCTTGAATAGTTTTAACCGTATGCGTGACATTTTCACCAATTTGTCCATCACCGCGCGTCGCGGCATAACGCAAAATTCCTTTTTCATAGCGCAATGTAATCGCTAAACCATCTAATTTTGGCTCACTAAAAATGGGTAATTCTGCCAATGGTATCGAAAGTTCTTTTGCTGCTTTAATAAAAAACTCAACGGTTTCATCCAATGAAAACGCATTAGAAAGCGACAACATTTTTACGTTATGTGTAATTTTTTCAAACGAACTGCTTGCAATATCACCCACTCGTTGCGTAGGCGATTCGGATAAAATCCATTCTGGATTTTTTTCTTCGATATTTTGTAGCTCACGGAAAGCCGCATCGTATTGACTATCGGGAATTAACGGCGCATCTAAAACGTGATAAGCGTGATTCCATTCATTAAATTGTTTAACAAGGTTTTTGTAATCTAAAAAATTCATTTTATTTCAAATCAAGAATTCGTCCATCTGCATCGAAAAAAACCGTCACATTTTTTTGCTCCCGAAAATGCCGTATTTTTTCTGTTTTAACATGATAAAAAAGGGAAATTTCCTTATCACTCACTTGTTTTTCAGCCGCAGGCAAAATCCGTTGTAAACGTAATTTACGCAACAAAACCCACGCAATCCAAACTACGCCTAAAATCGCAAGCGTACCAATGTAAATTTCTAAAAGTTCCAATAAACTTTTATAACCACCAAACCAACGCATTTCGTTAATCACACCATAATCACCGCGCAACCAATTGATAACAGTAATAATCGGGTAAAGTAAATACCCCCACATAATCCAACAAATTATAGTTACAAAAAAACCGCTTAGGCGTTTTGGCAAACTTTGTAATTGCGGCGTGTTAATAATGTATTCTTTCATCATTCACGCAATCCTCTATCCACTGTGACCCAAACAGCGCGTTGTCCGCGCTTCTTTTTAATCGCTTGAAATGTTCCAACAATCGTTGTTCCAACGTTCATCATCCAATAAACAATTGGATACCAAACCATCCAATAATAGTAACGCCCTACACCACCTGTTTGCGATTCATAACGCGAATCAATCGCTAAACTCACCCCGAATTGTAATAAACACGTTACGCTTAAAAGCATACTTGTCCAACTTGGACTTAAATCGTGGAGAGATTCATTCGCTGTTGACGTCCAAAATTCCATTGGCACAAAAAATAAATGAACTAAAATCAAAAATGCCCATGCTACGCTAATTAAACATTCACCATAAAGCAGCCACATTCCTCGCGATGACCATCGAAATAAATCTCGAAAATAACGCAGTAACACTTCGCTTCCACCTTGCGACCAACGAACCCGCTGTTTCCACAAACCATTCAACGTTTCTGGCATAAGTACCCAACATAACGCATTCGGCTCAAAACGAATTGTCCAACCGGCTAATTGCAATTTCCAACTAATATCAATATCTTCGGTAATCATATCGTTGCTCCAATAACCGACGTTATGTAAAGCAGATTTCCGAAATGCGGCAATTACACCAGAAACGGTAAATACTTTTCCATAAGAACGTTGAGCGCGTTTAATCATTCCAACAATCGCTGAAAATTCACCAACTTGAATTCGACCTAATAATGTTGAACGGTTACGAATACGCGGATTTCCAGTTACCGCGCCAATGTTAGGATTTTCGATAAAATGCCGAACCATCCAACCAACCGCTTCCGGTGATAACAAGGCATCACCATCGATACAAACCAAAATTTCACTTTTCGCCAACAATGCAGCGGTTCGCAAACCCATTGCTTTTCCTTGGTTTGTGTGTAAATTCACCACTCGTAAATTTTCATATTTCGCCGCTAATTCGTGCAAAATATCTAACGTATTATCTTTACTGCCATCGTTAATTGCGATAATTTCAAAATTGGGATAATTTTGCTTTTGTAAAATTCCGATTGTTTCTCGAACATTTTCACCTTCGTTGTAACAAGGGATTAGAATTGAAACGGCGGGTAAATTCTCCTTATTTGTAAAAGCGAGTTTAGGTTTATTCCATTCGTAACGTAAACAAAAAATAATCGCGCCAAACATCCAAACATAAGCCATGAAAAGCGGATAATAATAAATAAACTCTTCTATCGTTTTATCAACTGGCGACCACCACGCCGTAAAAACTTGCCAATTTGTTAAAAATTCCGAATAAAAAGTCATGGCTTATTGCAACTCCGGCAAAGAAAAATGTTGTTTTAAATCGTCTAAACGTGGCTGATCGTCATACACGTTATCAGGATAATAACCGATGTGTTTTGCGCCCAATTTTTTCAGCAAACTTAACTGATCGACAAAAACATCACTCGATATTTTTTGTTTGGTTTTCCAATTCGTCGCTTGCAATTCAAAAACCGTTTTTTTCAAACCATCGGGTTCTTTTGCGGCGGCTTTCACTAAATTCGACAGCCATTCAGTTGGATTTTTTGCCTCTTCCATAAATGGCATCGCTTCAATGGCAACGTAATCATAATGCGCTAAAAACGATTTGAAAGATTGGGCATACCATTCTTCACTATAAGGTTCGAGTAAAGGCAATGCGTAAAAATTACGCGCGGTTTTAATGGAAGGACGATAAACTCGAACGCGACTGGTTAATTCATCTGTAAATTGTCCCATCAATTCGGTTTTATGCTTCGCCCAATCTAAACGACTTTTACTGGTTTCGCGCAATTTATTTATATCATCTGAAATGCCCCAAACCTGTTTACCATAAGCCAATGCCATTGGTGAAGCATCTTCAAAATCGGACAAAATACCATCATCGTGAAAAAGAATGCCATCGAAATTACAATACTTACCTAAATCTTCGTAAATTTCAGCAACAAATTGACGTGCCGCAGGATTAAAAGGTGAAAGGCGAGTGTAAACATGGCTAGATTCTTGAATTTTTCCCGCTTTCCATTCTTGAACGTACCATGATTTATCAATTTCTTTACTTTGATAAGCCATAATTGGCAACCACGCATAAACTTTCACTGCCGCTTTCTTTTTCAACAGCCACGCGACACGGTTAAATAAATCGCGCCGAACAGGTAAATGCCGATTTGGAAAGTACAATTCATCCGCATTACCATCGCCATCCGGATCGGCGTAGGCTTGTAAATAAGCGGTGCTAATGTGCATATCTTTAATGCGTTGAATCAATAAACCGATATTCTTTTCTGTTTGCTCGGGATCTTTATCAAATAAATAATCCAAATCAATATGTGCGACTCGTAATGATTGCTCTGAACGTAAACCTGTCACAAGTTCCGCAAATTTATCTGTTTTAGGATCATCAATCATAATTGAACGTCGCAATACATCTAAATCCGCTAGCGTATTAAAACCATCAACTAAACCCATGGTGATTTTAAAACCGGCTTCTTTCGCGGCAGATATAGCGGTTGCGTTATATTCACCATAAGGCCAAACCATCACGCGCGGACGAATGCCAGCGTGTTGAAAAATAAAATCCGCACTTTTAAACATCGCCGCCCGAATTCGTAAACGATATTGTTCGTCATTTTCATAAATTAACATGGGATCGTCATACAACCGCGTAATGGCAGCCGCTTGCGTATTTCCTTGCGGATTAGCGACGATGCCATTATGTAAATCGTAAGTATGAGAGGCAATTTCCACTAAACCCGATTGCGCGACTTCTCGAACCTGTTCCCAATTCATAATTGATTTACCTGGATCGTCAGCCGTAACATTGCCATCCATCCATTTTCCAACCAACGCAACGGTCGCTGAATAATGATATTTTTTTAGCAATGGGAAAACTTTGGTGTAAAAACTTAAATAACCATCATCAAACGTTAATAAAATGGCTTTTTCAGGTAACACCGTTTTGCCAGCGGCCGCATCTAAAACAGTTTGAACACTGACAACGTTATAACCATTTTTTTTCAACCAAATAAATTGATCTTCTAAAAAATGTTTATTAACTTCCATTCGGTCAAAGGGAGCTACGATGTCTTCTTCGTCGATAATGTCGTGATAATTTAAAACAATAAAATGTCCATCTTTAGCGTGTGCAAAAGAACTTAATGTAAATAATGCAAACAATAAAACAATAAATTTGAAACGGGTGAAAATTTTCATTTAGGCGCACTCAATTCTAAGAAATGACGAGATTTATTGATAACGGACGGCGGTGCTGCTTCCGTTTTAGGTGTCGAAGAAGGCAGCAAATTTAATGCCGGATGAGTATTAGATGATGAATCCGGCTTAGATACGGATGCGGGAGCTGATGCCGCTGTAGGTTCTTCTTCATCAAGCAAATCAATGTCATCGTCAGCAGGAACATTACCATCATGAATAAGATATTCGCGTCTTTGTTGGTAAGCGTTTTTAATAAATTGATAACGATCTGTCGCCGCTTCTTTAACCATTTTTTCTGTTCCCATTAACCTCGCACGAGTATTCGTTACGTCAACCGCTGTCAAACCTGACGTTGCGCCAGTAATAGCAATTCCGCCACCAAATAGAAATGTGTAGTTAAAGGGATTCAACAACGCATCACCCACCATACCCGCCATATCACGCGGTGAACTAGGACCAACAAAAGGCAACATCAAAAAGTCACCGGCTGGAACACCCCAAAATCCTAATGTTTGTCCGAAATCTTCATTATGTTTAGGCAAATCAATCATTCCTGCCACATCAAAAACACCTAATCCACCAGCCGTCGTATTGACGATAAAACGGCTGGCATCCATGCCACTTTGTGTCATTTTAAATTGCAGCAAATCATTTACCGTCACACCAATATCATTGATATTATTGAAAAAATTTGTCACGCCTTTTTCTACCACATCGGGTGTTGCCCACATATAACCTTTAGCAATAGGCTTTAAAATAGCGTGATCTAAATTTTCGTTAAACGAGTGGATGCTACGATTTAAACTCTCGAATGTATCCGTTTTTTTGGTAAGAGATGTACTTTTAACTGGCGTGGTCGAACATGAAACGCTGAAAAGCACACACGTTGTGATGAAAATTTTCCGTAAAATCATAAACAATGGTGTAAAAATAGGAGGAAGTTTTTCAGAATGTGACTATTTTACGGGTTTAAGCGTTTTTAGCGTGTAATTTTTTTAAAATCGCTTCGTTCATTTTGTTTATTTAATCTCGACGTTGTAATCTATAGAATTGTATTGATTCACTGAAATCTCGGTGAGAGTTGAAAAAATTTTAGCATTACAAAACAAAAAATAACTTTGGAGAAACAATTGTGCCTTATATCAAACTTAACACTAACGTCGAAATCGAAGACAAACCAAGCGTTTTACGCAAACTTTCACAAATTGCGGTCAAAGAAACAGGCAAACCTGAATCGTATGTGATGATTGAAATTACCGATAATTCATCAATGCTTTTTGCAGGTAAAGATACGCCATTAGCATTTTTAGAATGTAAAAGTATCGGTTTATCGGAAAGACAAGCAAAAGCGTTGAGCGCATCATTATGTGAATTATTGAATACCGAATTACACATTTCATCGGATAGAATTTATATTGAATTTAGTAATGCTCCTGCCGCGTTTTGGGGCTACAACGGTTCGACATTTGGCTAAAAAATCCGGTATCGAAACATATTTTTTCGATACCGAATAATTTCGGTTTTCAATTCAAAAAATCAAACATCAAACGCAACTAATTTTTTCGCAACTAATTGTTTTTTTAATACAACATAATCAGGCAACCCATTTTTATACGGTGGATAATTTTCACCTGCAATTAACGGCTGTAAATACGCGCGACACGCCGCCGTAATACCAAAACCATCCGCGCTAATAAAATCCGGAGGCATCATTTTTTCCACATTAGCAACTTCTTTTAATTCAACACTGCCGATTTCCCATTGATAAGGCGCATCTGAAATTCTAACAATTGTCGGCATCACCGCATTTTTACCAGCAAGGGCAAATTCAACCGCCGCTTTTCCGACGGCATAAGCCTGTTCAACATCATTTCCAGACGCAATGTGCCGTGCCGCGCGTTGCAAATAATCCGCAACTGCCCAATGATATTTATAGCCTAAGTTTTCTTTAATTACATTCGCAATTACCGGCGCAGCACCGCCTAATTGAGCGTGACCAAACGCATCTTTTCCGCCCGCTTCTGCTAAAAATTGCCCATCACTATTTTTAACGCCTTCCGACACAACAACACAGCAATATCCGTACTGTTTTACTTTTTCATCCACAGCGGCTAAAAATCTTTCTTTATTAAATTCGACTTCAGGAAACAAAATAACGAGCGGAATATCATGATTTTCATCGGCGGCTAATGCACCGGCAGCGGCAATCCAGCCTGCGTGCCGTCCCATTACTTCCATTACAAAAACTTTTGTTGAAGTCGCACACATCGAAGCCACATCAAAACTTGCTTCACGCATCGAAACCGCCACATATTTCGCAACCGAACCAAACCCTGCACAATTATCTGTAATCGGTAAATCGTTATCGACTGTTTTAGGAATACCAATACAAGTTAATGGATAACCCATTTGCTCACCAATTTGGGACACTTTATGCGCGGTATCTTGTGAATCACCACCACCGTTGTAAAAAAAATAACCGATGTTGTGCGCTTTAAAAACCGCAATTAAACGTTGATATTCAGCACGATTTGCCTCTAAACTTTTTAATTTATAACGACAAGAACCAAATGCACCCGCTGGTGTATAACGCAATGCAGCAATGTCCCCATCGCTTTCAAAACTTGTATCAATTAACTCTTCTTTTAACGCGCCAATAATACCGTTTAAACCAGCGTAAACTGTACCGATTTTGTCTGAATGCAAACGCGCTGTTTGAATTAAACCACACGCGCTTGCGTTGATAACAGATGTTACGCCGCCAGATTGTGCATAAAACGCATTTTTTATCGTCATTTTTATTCCTTAAATTTTGAAAAAACTGAAAGTTGAAAAACTGTAATGGATTGCTCAAATTGGTACAAGTGCAACGGTAAAATTAAAGTCACAAATTCAATTGAAATTGCTCTTTTTAAAATAAAAGAGTGAAACTTAGGCTGCATAACATGCCTGAATTATGCTATCTTTTCGCGCATTATTTGTCTTCAAAACATTCCGAAACTTATGACTCTCGAACAATTTAACGATTATGCAAAACAAGGCTACAACCGTATTCCAATTAGTCGCGAAATTCTCGCTGATTTAGATACGCCATTAAGCGCGTATTTAAAACTTGCTGATGGAGCTTATTCTTATTTGTTTGAATCCGTTCACGGTGGCGAACAATGGGGTCGCTATTCCATTATTGGTTTACCCTGCAAAACAATTGTTAAAGTATTTGCGAAACAAATTACCGTTACGCTTGAGAATAAAATTATCGAAAGTGTGACGCATGAAAATCCATTGCAATGGATTGAAACATTCAAAACACGCTATCGCGTACCAGACGTTGCAAATTTGCCACGTTTTAACGGTGGTTTAGTCGGTTATTTTGGTTATGAAACGATTTCATATATTGAACCGCGTGTGTGCAAAATTGAAAAACCAGACGAAATCAACGCGCCGGATATTTTGCTAATGGTGTCGGAAGAACTGCTCGTTTTTGATAATTTATCTGGCAAAATGTTGTTGCTCACGCACGCAAATCCTGAAGAAACGAATGCGTATGAAAAAGCACAAAAACGTTTGCAAGAACTCGCCAATAAATTGCGCGAATCACACGCAAAAACGCAACGTCATCTAAATCCAAAAATCGTTCATGAAAATGATTTCGTTTCAGGCTTTACACAAGAAGGTTTTGAAAACGCGGTGCGTAAATCAAAAGAATACATTACTAATGGCGACATTATGCAGGTTGTTTTGTCGCAACGGTTATCTATTCCTTATTCCGCCACACCTTTGAATTTGTATCGGGCGTTGAGCTGTTTAAATCCATCACCGTATATGTTTTATTTAGACTTGGGTGATTTTCATATTGTAGGTTCGTCGCCTGAAATTTTGGTGCGTTTAGAAGATGATACTGTCACAGTCCGTCCGATTGCAGGTACACGCCGACGCGGTATTACACCCGAACAGGATTTAGAACTTGAAGCAGAATTACTCGCTGACCCGAAAGAAATTGCAGAACATTTGATGCTGATTGATTTAGGTCGTAATGACACGGGGCGCGTTGCTGAAATTGGCACGGTTCAACTCACAGACAAAATGATTGTCGAGCGTTATTCGCATGTTATGCACATTGTTTCAAATGTCACAGGAACATTAAAACAAGGTAAAAATGCGTTTGATGTTTTAGCGGCAACATTTCCAGCAGGAACAGTGAGCGGTGCGCCGAAAATTCGGGCAATGGAAATTATTGATGAACTCGAACCCGTGAAACGTGGCGTGTATTCTGGCGCAGTCGGTTATATCGGTTGGACAGGAAATTTAGACACGGCGATTGCGATTAGAACGGCGGTGATTAAAGATGGAAAATTGCACATTCAAGCAGGTGCGGGCATTGTTTATGATTCGGTGCCGCAAAGTGAATGGGATGAAACGATGAACAAAGGGCGTGCAGTGTTTCGTGCCGTGGCGATGGCAGAAGCAGGTTTAGATAGTTAATATGAAAAAATTTGGCATTGCACTCATCACGCTTGGTTTTTATCTCGCGTTATTTGCGTTCAACATGGACGTTGCTGTGGAGAAAATATACAACATCGGTTTATTAGATAATCGACAAAATATCGTTTATGTTTCGGGTGTGTTGTTTCTCGCTGGCATTCTTCTTTTTGGATTTGGCGTTCTCGCAAAAGAAGAAGCAAGAAATTTAAAACTATTTTCGATTAGTTGTGTTTCATTGCCAATGGTGCTTTTAGTCGGGTTTAAAATAAACACAGAAATAAAGGAACGGCAAAGAATACAAGCAGAAGAAAAAAGACGCGAAGAACAACTTGCCTTTGAAAGAAAACAAGCAGAAATCAGATTACAAAATGAAAACTTAAAATTTGTTGATAATCAAAACGGCACAGTTACTGATAAAGTCAGTGGTTTAATTTGGCAAAAATGTTCGGTTGGACAGTTTTGGGACGGAGCGACTTGTACGGGTGAAGCAAAAAAATTCACTTGGGATGAAGCGATGCAACTTAAAAGTGATTTTACTGGGAAAACAGATTGGCAATTACCAACAAAAAACGAGTTAATTCAATTAGTGTATTGTTCAGACGGTCAATACAGTCAGAACAAAGAGGAAATTATTTGCACAGGTTCGTCATACAAAAGACCAACCATTAACGAAATATATTTTCCAAATACACCAAGTAGCTGGTTTTGGTCTTCTTCGCCTGGTGCTGACAATAGTAACGGTGCGTGGGATGTCTACTTCGGCAGTGGCTATTCGGGCTACAGCTATAAGAGCTTCAGTTATTATGTTCGGTTGGTGCGTGGGTGACAGTGACTTTGCGTTTTTGTTTTTGGGTTTGAGAGGAGTTTTTAAATGCCTGAAATTAGTCGATTTTACGGAATTGTTATCGGATGTATTTGATTGATAACGAACATCCATCGCAACACATTCACATTAAATATGGTGAATATGAAGCTGTAATGGAATTGACGAACTTAAACATTATTGACGGTAACTTGCCTAAAAAATGTCGGCAATTAGTTCGTGAATGGGCAGAAATTCATCAAGAAGAATTGATTGAAATGTGGAATTCGCAAAATTTTCATCGAATTGAGCCGCTAGAATGAAATTAAAAAGTTTTCAACAGCAACAAAGCTATTTTTTTAAGTTAATTTTTGAAAATGACGAGGTAAAAATGGTTAATTTAAGTACATTGATTGGTTCTTATGTTGATGAAGAAAATCTAGGCACGGCGCGAATTGACGAAGAATGGGGATGTTTAGAATTTAAAAATGGAATGGTTGATATTGAGCCGAAAACCTTGTACCGCTATTGTGAAAAATCGTAGTATCAAAAAGTTGAAGAAATTTTAGGAGAAAACAAAACATGAAAGTCGTAATGGTTGATAACTACGATTCATTTACTTATAACTTGGTGCAGTATTTTGGCGAACTTGGCGCGGAAGTTATCGTGGTTCGTAATGACCAAGTTTCAGTTGCTGATATTGCCGCCTTGAATCCCGATAAAATTGTGATTTCACCAGGACCTTGCACGCCAAAAGAAGCAGGGGTTTCCGTCGAAACGATTTTGCATTTTGCAGGGAAAATTCCGTTACTCGGTGTTTGTTTAGGGCATCAAAGTATTGGTTATGCGTTTGGCGGAAATGTGATTCATGCAAAACAAATCATGCACGGCAAAACATCTTCTGTTTATCATGCGGATTTAGGGGTTTTTAAAGGTGTAAATAATCCATTCACTGCGACACGCTATCATTCATTAGTCATTGAACAAAGCAGTTTGCCCGATTGTTTGGAAATCACCGCATGGACACAAAATGAACGCGGTGAAATCGACGAAATTATGGGAGTACGTCATAAAACGCTTGATATTGAAGGCGTACAATTTCATCCTGAATCGATTTTGACCGAACACGGACACGATTTATTGAGGAATTTTTTGCAACGTTAATGGATAAAATTTATACGCCCAAAATGACACCATATATTTTTAAAATTTTAGTTTCAGCCACACTTTTAGTGGTCATTTCTGAAATTGCAAAACGCAGTTCTTTTTGGGCGGCAGCGTTAGCTTCTTTGCCTCTTACGTCCTTGATGGCTTTTGTTTGGCTATATTTGGATTCAGGCGAAACGGAGAAGGTCGCCCAACTTTCTTACGGTATTTTCTGGCTTGTCCTACCATCGTTAGTGTTATTTATCGCATTTCCAATTTTGCTTCGCAGCGGATTAAATTTTTGGTTAAGTTTAATTTCAGCGTGCTTTATAACGGCTGGCGCGTATTTCGGCATGGTAAAATGTTTAGCGTGGTTTGATATACAAATTTAATCCTTTTTCAGTAATTCTATGTTTGGAAACCGATCCATTTTTCGTAATACCGGAAAAAGAAACATACAAATAAGCGTGATTCCAATCGTTAAACCACCGCCAATAATAACCGCTGGCATTAAACCTAAAAATGCGGCTGAGATACCCGATTCAAATTCACCTAATTCATTCGATGCACCAATAAATACGGAATTTACCGCACTAACACGCCCCCGAATTTCATCTGGGGTTTCGAGTTGAACCAAAATATGGCGAATATAAACGCTGACCATATCGCCCGTGCCAATCAAAAATAATGCCGCGAGTGAAATATAAAAAGATTCTGATAAACCAAATACAACTGTCGCGCCACCAAATACTAAAACACCCGCAAACATCCATAAACCGACGCGCCGCGTAATCGGAAAAAAACCTAGAATTATCGCTGTCACTGTCGCGCCTAAAGCCGGTGCGCCACGCAATAAACCTAATCCAACCGAATCAACGTGCAACACATCGCTCGCATAAGCGGGTAATAACGCTGTCGCTCCACCAAATAAAACGGCAAATAAATCAAGCGATAACGCACCAAAGATAACAGGGCGCGAACGCACAAATCGTAATCCTTCCAAAACGCCGTACCATGAAATTGGCTCACGTTTATTCGGCACAAAATTAGTCCGAACCGGCAACATAAGTAACACAGAAAACGATAACAAAACCGTCACCACACTATAAACGGTTTCCGTACCAAACAAATACAGCACACCGCCTAACGGTGGCGCGGCAATCACTGCAATATGATAAAGCGACGAATTTAACGCTACAGCATTCGCTAGATTTTCACTTGGCACTAAATTAACTAAAATCGCTTGGCTAGCCGGCATCATGAAAGCCCGCGCCACACCATAAAGAGCCATGACAGCAAAGATGGGAATCACTGACGTTAAACCACTTCGCGCGAACCATAACAATAATAAACCGCACACTAATTCGATGAAAAAACAACTCAAAACAATTGAACGCCGATTCCATTGATCTGCAAAATGTCCCGCAATTAAAATCAATAACGCAAACGGTAAAAATTGCGCTAAACCAATTAAGCCTAAATCAAAAACATCGCCGGTTTGTTGGTAAATTTGCCAACCAACTGCCACGCCTTGAATCTGTAGCGCGATGGTTGCTAAAAAACGCGCAATAACGAAAAAGGTAAAATTTTTATGTCGTAAGACGGTAAATGAAGTCATTTAATTAAATTTAAACGTGAAAGTTTTGTAACTTGAAAATTAGTTGGCGTGTTGTTTAATAATGAAAACGGCAACCGATGATTTTAATCATGTTATCGCTAACTTCGTAAACCAAACGGTGTTCACTATCAATTCGCCTCGACCAACAACCTTGTAACGAATGTTTTAACGGCTCTGGCTTACCAATTCCCGAAAAAGGTGTGCGTTGTATATCTTGATAAGCTAATTTATCTTTTTCAAAATTTGTTAATTGTTTTCCTGCCAATGTAAATACTCTTGCCAAGCTTCGTAGGTAAATAAAAAATTCATTCTTATATCAACTCACGTTGCGTTACATTTCCATTACGAGCCGCCTCTAGCGATTGTAATAATCGCCGTTCATTAGTGGGTGTTGATAAAAGATATTGGGTTTCTTGCCACGCATTAAAATCCTCCAAAGACATTATCACGACGTGATTGTTAATTATTGGCGGATTCAAGTCATAAGCGTTCCAGAATTTTTAACCATTCTGCATAAGGCAAAACAACCACGGGACTTTGAGTGTTTTCATCAAAAATGTATCGTAAAAAGTATTCAACGACCATGATTATCTCAATTTTTATTTCATTCAGCTAAATGAATGCTCAACTTGGGGGCAACTTGTAATTCTTTTATTGTTTCTCTCGCTGGTTTTATGCAAGTAAATTGAGCAATCATTTCACGCACAACATTTCGTTGTGTGTTAATTTTGTGCAAAATTTCATTTGCTTCCAAATCCTGATTTGATTGAGCGGACACAACAAACGTAATTGAATCACAACGCCAATCACCGCGATAACCGTAATCAGCACGCCAATAAAATGGCTGTGAAAAATATCCAAAACTCCCAGTAAAATAAGAACTTACATGTGTTGGGTCTTCCCAAGCGTCATCACTTGCACCATGAGGTACACGCATCACTAATTGTGCGTTTGGTTTAGCAACACGCCATAATTCTTGCATCAATGGCAATGGTGATTTGATGTGTTCAATAACATGCGACAACAAAAACTCATCGATAGTGTCATCTTCTATCGGTAGTGGAATTTCAGCACACGCATCTAAATCTGCAACAACATTAACGCCATCAAGCGGCATTACATCTAAATTTAACCAGCCTTCAAGGATATTTCTTCCGCAACCAACATTAAGACGTTTTGGTTGTTCAATTTCATTTATTGCCATTTTAATTTCCTCTGTTTCAATTTGTTTATTTTTTAAAGCCACCGCTTTCCGTTCACCTTTCAATTCTTGTTCCCAAATCATTTGATAAAGTCGTTCTAAATCTTTTGCAAAAAGTTGTGTATCAAAAAGCGGTGAAATCGATTTTTGAATCGCTATTTTCTGTTTTATCGCCGTCAATTTTTCAGGATTTTGAGCCAAATTTAACGCCACGTTGAAATAATCGTCATCGTTTGTTGTAACCAATTCAGCTAAATCCATCGTTCGCAAAATACTTGCTGCAACCCGACTAGCAAACGTTTCGCCCATTTTTGTCACCAATGGTACGCCAGCCCAAAGTGCATCCGAAGCGGTTGTGTGCGAACAGCATGGAAACGTATCAACCGCTAAATCCACCAGTTGCAAACGCCCTAAATGTTCAGTTTGTTCCATTTTCGGGGCAAAAATTAAACGTGATGGTTCTACACCTCGCGCTGTCATTTCACGACGCAAATTTTCTTGCGCGACTTCGATTGGTTCCAAAATCCATAAAACACTGTTCGGCACAGCGATTAACAAGCGGCACCAAATATCGAACATTTCAGGCGTAATTTTGTAGGCTTGATTGAAGGTTGCAAATACAAAACATTTTTCAGGCAAACCCGCTTCAGCGCGAGTGGGACAAATACCAATCGGACGAGTGTTGTCATTCGGTTGATAGCAATGCGGCATCAACGCAAGCGTTTCACTGAAATGTTCAGCGTGTTCCAATGGCGTAACAATCGCATCACCAATAATGTAATCAGCTAGTCGTTCATTTCCCAAAGTTGCAGGATAACCCAGCCAACTCACCACAATCGGTGCAGGTCGTAATGCTTGAATCCCGAGACGTGTGTTTTGTGTGTAGCCTTTCAAATCCACCAAAATATCAATTTCATCAGCAACAATTTGTTGCGCGGCTTCGTCGTCGGACAATTCACGGATATTCCAAAAAACGTCACATGCTTTTTCAACACGAGAACGGGAATCATCTTTTGCTTCAATGCCGTAAGAATACAAATAAACGTCAAATTTTTCGGTGTTCCGATTTTCTAAAACGCCAGCCATTAAATAAACCGTGGCATGTGAGTGAAAATCTGCCGACAAATAACCAATGCGAATTTTTTGGTGAGAGTTTGTGATTTTTGTGGTGAGTGGTGTTTTTGCTAGTTGGTTTTTATATTTTTTGTCTGCAAATAAGCAACTAGCTTTTTTTGAATCAAGAGCATTGAAGTTTGCAAATGAAAGAATAGCAAACGGATTACAAGTGTAAAAATTAGATGCTTCAAAATATGCGGCTAATTTTTCGAGGTTTTCTTTCATTTCATTCCAACAACAAAGATTTAAATGTGTGTAAATAAACTCATTAAAATCAGGTTGATTTTTGACATAACGTAATGAATGTTTATAAACAGAGTCCGCGTCTAAATAACGCTTTTCTGAAAATAATAATTGCGCCAAATTGCCAAGTGCATCGCAGAAATTTGAATTGATGGCTAATGCTTTTTGGTAACTTGCTTCTGCTTCTTTTTTTTTATCTTGTTTTTTTAGAACAGTGCCTAAATTGTTATGAAATTCTGCAGAAGTCGAATCAACTTTCAAAGCATGTCTGTAGCATTTTTCAGCTTCACTGAAATTTTCTTGTTCTTGAAAAACGTTGCCTAAATTGCAATGTGCAGCGGCTAATTTTGGATTTAACTTTAACGCTTGACGACAACTTTTTATCGCTTCATCAAACAAACCGTGTTCTTTTAGCGTTAAACCTAAATTGCTGTGAGAATCGGCATCGTTTGGCATCAATTCAACGACTTTTCTTTTTGCATCGAGAGCTGCATCGAATTGTCCTAAATTGTGTAAAACAGCACCTAAAACTTTCCACGCAAACCCATAATTTGGAAAGCGTGCAATCAACGCTTCAGCACTTTGGACTGCTTCAGCAAACAAACCTTGATTATAAAGATTGAGCAATTGCTGTTGCTCTTCAATCGTTGGCGCGACGGGAGATTTTTTTAATTTTGAAATGTTTTTCTTTTTCATCACAATGGCGATCCGTATTTTTCTTTATTTCGATTTCGCCAAAAATCTTTCGCTAAATCATGAGCGGTTTCTTTGGTTTCGGCTTTACCTAAAAGTTTTAATGCCACAGCGGTTGTGCCGATGATACTTGCTTCGGCAAATTCGTCTTCAATATCACCGCGCCATAATTGCGCTAATTGTTCGGGATTTAAATTTTCAGATTTGACGTGTCGATGTGTGAATAATGCCTCCCAATTTTCATCGCTCAATTCACCGTGATGAACGCTTTGAACTAAACATTCTACGTCGGGATTTCGTTCCGTTTCACCGCCTTCCCCTTTTAAAACCGCCATGTGTGGCTGATTTAAAAGCATTGCCGCGTGTTGATGAACCGCGCGATAACTGGGATGAAAAATACCTTGAATACTATAAGGCGCATCAAAAGGATTTAATAAACGCACTAACGTATGAACAGGTGAGCGCAAACCTAAAATAGGACGCAACTGAATAATATCGTGTAATTTTGGACAAAAATGCGCCAGTGATAAATAACTGAAACGCTGATTTTGTAATTGCGCTTGTGCGTCTCCAATCGACGAAGCTGCCTTCAATCCTAAATAATGTAATACATTTTCAGTATAAATTCGGTCAGGAGAATGCCCTTCTGCGCCGTGCATGAATACAGTTATGCCATTTTCAACTAATAACAACGCCGACAATAAAAACCACGGTAAATGGCGACGTTTTCCTGCATACGATGACCAATCCAAATCGACTTTTGCAGTGTGCGGAAATTGAAAAAAATCGCGTCCTGCTTGAGCAAAACCCGCAAGTTCTTCGGCAGTTTCTTCTTTTACGCGCATTAACATTAAAAATGCACCTAATTGAATCGGTAAAACCTCATCCGCCAAAATCATTTTCATCGCTTTATAGGCTTCGTCTTGCGTCAGAGGGCGCGAACCTTTTTTACCCTTACCTAAAATGCGGACAATTTCTGCAAAAGGATGTTCTTCGGAAGGCGTATGTTCGTGGTGTGTGAAAGTCATAACGTAATTCTCAAATAATGGTCAAGTAACAAAGCGGCAAAAATAACGGTGATATAAACGATAGAATACCAAAACGTTTTCATCGCTGTTTTATTGTCTTTGATTCGCATCATAGCGATAACGTAGTACAAAAAGACAACGTTCAAAATCAGCGTTGTGCCTAAATAAATTAGACCGCTCATGCCAGTTAAATAAGGCAACATGGTCACAATAAAAAGTAGAATTGTATAAAGCAAAATCTGTAAGCGAGTGTAATCCGCGCCGTGTGTAACTGGCAACATCGGAATGTTTACTTTCGCGTATTCTTCTTGGCGAGCAATCGCTAATGCCCAAAAATGCGGAGGTGTCCAGACGAAAATAATTAGAGCGAGTAATAGAGCGTGAGGATGGACTTCACCCGTCATGGCGCACCAACCTAATAATGGCGGTGTTGAACCAAAAATGCCGCCTATAACAATGTTTTGCGGCGAGGCACGTTTCAAATAACAAGTATAAACAATCGCATAACCAAATAACGATAAAAACGTTAACACAGCCGTTAAAACATTTACTTTTATAATTAACAACAACATGGCAACGATGCCTAAAATTGCTGCAAAACTGAGAACATTTGTGGTACTTAATGTACCTTGTGGTAAAGGACGATTTTCAGTGCGTCGCATTTCGGCATCGGCATTTCGATCAATAAAATGGTTAATCGCCGCCGCAGAAGCCGAAGCAAAACCGATTCCCACCAAACTGTAAAACATTAAATCTAAAGGTGGCAAAGTAGGCATCGCTAACAGCATACCGACAACAGCAGTAAATAACATTTCTGCAACCACATTGGGCTTGCAAAGCGTAAGATAATTTTTCCAACGAGGTAAAACGATAGATGTAGGCATAGTGTGAATGTAATCCGAATGAATCATAAAGTTATTGACACTATACCGGACGTAAAAAACCAACTCAATGTCACAATCAATAGTTGTGAATTCCATATAAAAGTCTCTATGGTCTTCTAAACGCTTCAACGCTAACAGCTACCCCGATAAATCGGATTAGTCTTACACTAGCTCTTCGTTCGTATAGCATTGCCAACTCTCAATGCTCCTTTCGTCATTAAATCGAAAGTGCCGTAAAGTGTAATTGAAAGCTAAAAATTTTCAAATGTTTTGGATTGTAACGCATCGAACCGACTTTTTAAGCCCGACAAACAACTATGTTTTGATATAAATTACTATGAATAATGTAAAA
>CAIQZX010000056.1 GCA_903876445.1 uncultured Pseudomonadota bacterium
CATGGCACTAACACTAGCTACTGGTCACATTTTGAGTGGATTTTAACACAGGATAGATTTTGCAGACTATGAAAAATTTGAAATTGAGCCGCTTACATCCTCGCCCTGAACGGCGAGGTTTTTCGCTACTAGAGGATAAACCAATTCAGGTACAACGCGGCAACGGTTCTTTTCATAACGCGCCAACGTGTCAGGGTTTAAATCGTGTTCGGGTTTGAATTGGCACAACCGAAAGCGCGTGTTTCGGTCTTTGATTTCATGGCGCAAAACGCCGAGCGTGCCGAAAGTTCGCATTTCTTTGTTGGCGGCGTTTGGGTCGGATTTGTTGAGCTGATTGGCAACCCGTTCTAAAAACTTTTCGTCGGCATTATTTGGATATAACGCACAAAATTTTTGCCATTGTTGCGGCTGAGTTTCTTGGTCAAAACCGAGTAAATCTTCCGAATACAACGCTAATTCACGATTATAGTTTTCAGATTTTCCCAGCAACCAACCGTTAGCGAGTAATTGCGAAATAATGTCATTTTGAAACGGTAATTCGTTGGCTTTATTCGTCATAAAACGTCCCATTCCCGCATATCAATCTTCCCCGTCACTGCCGCAGAAATAAGGGCGGTGCGGCGTTCTTGCATGAGTTCGATGGCTGATTCAGCTTTTTTAATTAAAGTGTCGAATTTCGCTCTCTCGCTATCTAAAAACTCGACTATTTTTTGCTGTTCAGTAAATGGAGGAAAAGCGACGCGATAATTACCTATAGCTTGTTGTGATATTCCTAGAAATGTTGCGCCCGTTCCATTTACCTTTATATAACCTTGGAAAAATTCAGTTTGCATAAAGTAATACATAAATTTTGGGTCATAGCTTTTCTTAATTAGTCTAAATAAAAGTAGATGACTATTGAGACAAGCCTTATCTGGAAGATAATCTACATAAGCCAGTTTTCCCATAGCTGCACCATCTTTCATAAGTAAAATATCACCTTCTGCAAGCTGGATATTACTATCAAGCTCATAACGTTCAAAAGAAATATGAGGACAAGCATCCCATTGAATTTGATGATTACTAAAATGTGCGCTACTAACTATGTAACAACCTTCATCAATATATTCTTCTGCTTTTAATCCTTGCCAACCAAGACGACCTTTAAGCGAAGATATGTATTTAATCGGACTTGGAAATTCCCAATGCTCCGGCACTTCGCCCAACCACTCCACGCCCGAATCTTTCATCGCTGCGTTAGGATTTAAACCTTTGGTCACGGCATGGCTAATGACAGCCTGACGTTTTTCTTTGAGCAGTTCGATGAGCCGCTGTTGTTTTTCTATCAGCGTATCGATTTTGGCGGTTTCGTGGTCGAGGAATTGGGCGATTTTTTGTTGTTCTGTTTCGGACGGAAAAGGGATTTTAAGGCAGGTGATATTTGTTACGGCTAAACCAGGTTGAGCCGCTGAAACGTTGTATTGATTTAAATCCATTGCCCTTAATGTTTCACCTAACCATTTAAAACTTAGCGGCAAACAAGGATGCACGACTACTGCGTGTTCAGATGCCCAAAATTTGCCATAACCATAATTGATATTTCCACAAAGCGCACCTTGTCTGCCTATCAAAATATAATCACCATTATGATTAAAGTTTTTTGAATAACCTCGCAAACCATTACCGCCATAAATTTAAGTTGAACCCACAAATACTATGATTGAAACCGTTAATTTAGGCAAAACTGTTTTTAGCCCTGAAGGAGCATTGCAAATTCTCAAAGAGGTGACATTAAAAATCCACGAAGGCGAAAGTTTAGCAATTGTCGGTACATCGGGTTCAGGAAAATCAACGCTTTTAGGTTTGCTTGCAGGATTGGATTCACCCAGCACGGGCAGCGTCTTTGTGAACTACCAACCACTAAACGCTATCGCGTTCTAGTGGTGGCTTCGACTGACCCGAACTGAGAATATCAGCTCCTTTCGCATCTCCACGCGC
>CAIQZX010000057.1 GCA_903876445.1 uncultured Pseudomonadota bacterium
ATTTCACCTTAAAAAAAGTGGTGCAAGAATTTCAGTTGACGTTGTTGGAGAATGAAAATTTATTTAATGCTTGCAAATGCGTTGAGCCAAGCACGTTTTTAATCGAAACACTCAATGAAAATGTGCCGTTAGCATTATCAATCAGCACAGAAAAAGCGCGTTCTGAGTTAATTATCATCAATCTTTTTATTGAGTTGAGAAAAAAATATCATCACAACATTAGTTTATTTTCAGGTGTGAAATTTGATGTTGATGTGTCAAAAAATTTAAACGGTTTTTGTGATTTCATTATTTCGAATTCACCCGAACAACTTTTTATTACCGCGCCAAGAAGCGTTTAGATGAACATAGGACACTTTTCTATGGAATTCACAACTATTTATTGATATGAAAGAATATCACATGGATAACACGGCAAAACTTTTACGCATTCTTACCGCGATGATTGAGCAAAAGGTATAAAATTCATGCCCACAATCTACGACAACATTGAAAATGTTTTATCCGACGAATTAACCAATGCGTTTGATGCGGCTTACAAAGCCGATATTTGTGTTGGTTATTTTAATTTACGAGGGTGGAATTCATTTGAAAATCACGTTGATAAATTTTTAGGCGGTGAAGACGCGCAATGTCGCTTAATTATCGGAATGCACGCTACACCACAACAACTAATCAAAACTCATTACAGCAAAGTTAAATCTGAATCCATCGACAATCAAACAGCGATACGTTTAAAACGTGAACTCGCTCAAGAATTTAGAACGCAATTAACACTTGGGTATCCAAGTAATGCCGATGAAAAAACACTTAAAAAACTGGCTGATCAATTACGCGCAGAGAAATTAGTTATCAAATTATTTGTTGCTCACTCACTTCATGCAAAACTTTATTTAATCCATCGTCATGACAAATTTCATCCCGTTTTAAGTTATTTAGGCAGTAGCAATTTGACGTTTTCGGGTTTAAGTCATCAAGGTGAATTAAACGTTGATGTGCTGGATAGGGACGCGGCAAATAAATTAGTTAATTGGTTTGAAGAACGCTGGGAAGACAGATATTGTTTAGATATTAGTAAACACTTAATTGACATTATCGATGAAAGTTGGGCTGTTCCAAAACCGCCTTACTACATTTATTTGAAAATCGCTTACCACCTTTCACATGAAGCGCGTGAAGGACTTGATGAATTTAAAATGCCTGTTCCTAAATTTGCTGATAATACACGCAACTATTTTCCAGACCGTGAAGCAAAAAAAGTCGAATATCCGTTTGATGAATATGATAAAACCGCCCCTTACACGCAACTTTATTCAGAAAGTATTGTTAGTATCATTGATGCGTTGAATTCACTACGTTATGGATTACGGGATTATTTGAATCATGCTATCAAACTGATTGAATCCGTTTTGCATTTAAGAAATGAAGGGAAATTTTGCCGAATTGAACTCAAAGAAAATGAACAAAAACAGCCCAGTATTATTTGTTCATTAGGGTTAATTTGATGTTACAGAAATTTATTGAATTAGCGCAAAAAAATAATGATATAGCAATTCTGTGGCTTTATGGTTCACGCGCTGATGGGACGTTTCAGGCAAGCAGTGATTATGATTTAGCCATTGCATTCAACACATTTTTAAATAATCCAATAGATAACGCTTTACGTCCTGAAATGTTGGCGTTGGAATGGCAAAGTGGGCTACAGTTTGAAGAAAAAATGCTTTCTATCGTTGATATTAACGGCATTCCAATTGCTTTAGCATTTGAAATTATTCAATACGATAACATTTTATTTTGTCGTGATGAAGTGCGTTTGTGGCGCGAAGAAAATCGGATTTATAGCCGAATGGAATTAGATATTACTTACAACATGAGGCATTATGCGTGACTTAACAACAGTAGAAGTTTATTTACATGAATTAAATCAACAAGTAGAGGGTTATATTTTTGATTTAGACGAATTAGCCGAGCAAGAAGTATTCAAAAATCGAGATTACTACGCAACTGAACGTTTATTACAAGTTTTGGTTGAAGCGTGTATTGGCATTAGCAAACATTGGCTAAAATCATTAAAAAAAACCGTTCCAAATGATGCTTACAAAACGTTTGAATTATTGGTGCAATTCAATTTATTGCCTGAATCCGATTTAACAACGTGGCGCAAAATTATCGGTTTAAGAAACGCACTCGTTCATGATTATTTGAATTTAGATAGACGCATTGTTTTAAGCGTTTTGCGTGAAAAACATTATTTTCAGTTGAATGACTTTATTAAGTACGCAACCACTGAAATAACAAAACAAGTTAAACAAGGTTGACATCCTCCCCGCCCTAAAGGGAACGGGGATTCCTTATTGTTAAGGAGCAGGTGTGTATCACTACTACCTGCTGGTTTCTGCTGCTGACGGCATTACAGCACCGTTCACTTCACAGACTAGCCCCCGAAAGTCCTCG
>CAIQZX010000058.1 GCA_903876445.1 uncultured Pseudomonadota bacterium
GATATTTTGCCATCACAAATTGCTGAGTTGATTCATTTATGAAAAAAATAGCTATCGTTAAATTATCTGCGTTGGGTGATATTGTTCACGCAATGGTGGCTTTGCAATTTATCAAGGCTCATTTTCCAGATGCTCAAATTGATTGGTTAATTGAAAACCGTTTTGCGGATTTATTGCGAGATAATCCTCACATTTCAAACATTTTGACGGTCAATTTAAAAGCACTAAAAACGAATAGACGCGCAATTTTTCAGGAAATTAAAACCGTGAGAAATTACGCGCTTGAAAATTACGATTTAGTGATTGACGCGCAAGGCTTGTTAAAATCAGCGATTACAGCAAAATTATTAGGCAAAACTGTGGCTGGATTTGATAAAAACTCCAGCCGTGAGCCATTAACGTCGCTGTTTTATTCACAAAAAATTGCCTGCGCTTATGATGAAAATACGATTGATCGCAATGCGGCGGTTTTATCAAAACCGTTAGGTTTTTCGATTTCACGAGAAGATATTTTAGCGAAAAAACCGTTTTTGTTTTTTCACGCACCAACGATTGATCTGAGTGAATTTTTGCAACGTGATTTAAAAAATATCGTGTTTGTCATTGGTTCGACGTGGGAAAGTCGAAATTATCCCGCCGCCAAATTTGTCGAAGTGGCTAATGAATTGAAACAAAATTGTTTGGTGATTTGGGGTAATGAAACAGAACGTGAAGCCGCTCAAAATATGGCAGCACAATCACCATTTATTCATGTTTTACCTGCGTTAGATTTGAATGATTTGAAAGCATTGTTATCGCAAGTCGATTTGGTCATTGGCAACGATACAGGACCAACACATATTGCGTGGGGATTAAATACGCCATCGATAACGTTATTCGGTTGCACGCCAATTAGTCGCGTTTATCAAACTGAAATCAATAAAGTTTTAAAATCGTCGTCTATCGTGAATCCCCGAAAATTGAATAAATTAGACGATTCTATTAAAGAAATTAAAGCCGCAGATATTATTGAAGTTGCCAACGCATTATTGCAGTTATCAATCAGTTGATTTATGGTAATCTCAACAAAATTTTCAGCTAATTTTCTATTTACGGTGATATTTCTATGAGTTTTATGGGGCATTTTTTGAGTAAAAAGTCGGTGCTGCGCTGGCGTTTTGTCAGTATCGTTTTAATTACGTTTAGCTCAAGTGCATTTTCAGCGGCAAATATCGAGCAATGGCAAACCGAAAAAGGTACTCGGGTGTATTTTGTGCCGACAGATAGTTTACCGATGGCAGATATTCAAGTTATTTTCGATGCAGGCAGTGCGCGGGACGGCAAACAATTCGGGCTTTCTGCGTTAACAACGGGAATGTTAGATACTGGCGCGGGTGATTGGAATGCGGAAGACATCGCGCAACGATTTGAAAATGTCGGTGCGAATTTTGGTGCTGCAAGTTCAATTGATATGGCAAATATCACGCTGCGAACCTTGACCGAAAAACCGCTTTTCGATAAAGCCATTGAAACGATGCGTGTTATTTTGAGCAAACCGCGTTTTGCTGAAACTGATTTTCAACGTGAAAAAAATCGCACGTTGGCGGCGTTAAAACAACGTGAAGAATCGCCTGCTGAATTAGCAAGCATGACATTTTACAGCGCAGTTTATGGTGAACATCCTTACGCGCATCCGAATTTAGGCGTTTTGAATACCGTTGAACAATTTACGACTAACGATACGAAAAATTTTTACAAAACCTATTTCACCGCCTCGAATGCAATCGTTGTGATTGTCGGTAATTTGTCGAAAGCGCAAGCTGAACAAACCGCGAATTTGTTGGTTTCAGACTTGCCACAAGGTTCAAAACCTGCGCCATTGCCAGATGTGCCTGCTTTGACAAAAGCAACGACGCAACATATCGAATTTCCATCAACGCAAACACACGTTTTAGTCGGTTTAACGGGAACGTATCGCAAAGACCCTGATTATTTTACCTTGTATGTAGGAAATCATATTTTGGGCGGCGGCAGTTTGGTCTCGAAATTGTTTGATGAGGTACGGGAAAAACGTGGCTTGGCTTACAGCGCGTCTAGTGCGTTTATGCCGTTATTGAAAGAAGGCGTTTTTGTGGCGAGTTTGCAAACGCGAAATGACCAAACCACGCAAGCCTTAGCTGTTTTGAATCAAACGCTCGCGGATTTCGTGAAAAATGGTGTAACAGAAACCGAATTAACGGCAGCGAAAAATAACATTGTTGGCGGATTTGCCATGAAATTTGATACCAATAAAGAATTGGCAAATTACGTTTCGATGATTGGGTTTTATCAAATGCCACTCGATTATTTGGATACATTTCAACAAAACATTCAAAATGTCACTGCCGCGCAAATCGCTGATGCTTTTAAACGGCGCGTGGATTTAACGCATTTACAAACGGTTACGGTTGGGAAAAAATAATCATGGCAGATAAAAAAAATGCAAAGAAAAAAGCCGATTCGCAAAATGCGACGATTGCCAAAAATCGTCAAGCGACGCACGAGTATTCTGTTGAAGAAAAATTTGAAGCGGGTTTGGTTTTAGAAGGCTGGGAAGTTAAAAGTTTGCGTGATGGGCGTGTACAACTCAAAGAAAGTTACGTCACCATTAAGAAAGGCGAAGCGTGGTTGCAAGGCGCACATATTTCGGCGTTGCTTTCGGCTTCGACGCACATTAAACCCGAAGCGGTTCGCAACAAAAAATTGCTACTGAATCGACACGAACTCAACAAATTGATTGGCGCAGTTGAACGCAAAGGCTACACGATTATCCCGTTGGCGATGTATTGGAAAAACGGACGC
>CAIQZX010000059.1 GCA_903876445.1 uncultured Pseudomonadota bacterium
AACAGGCTGAGAACAGACGGATTTTTCTGTTATTCGCCTGTTATTAGCCTGTTATTCGTGTTTTTAAAAAAGCCGAACCCGCGTACTTCGTGAGTTGTGTGTGTTATTCGTGTTATTAGCCTGTTATCCGTTTTTTGCGCTTTCGTAATAACTAGCCGAATTGTTGTCATTGGTGAGCAAATAATAATTTTTTGCGTTTTTTTCACCATGAACCACACGCCACAAACTCGAATTACTCAATTTTTCGCCTTCATAATCTTTTAACGCCTTCCGACATTTCGCATCTGACACGCCTGCCTCCTTGGCATAACGTAATAATTCAGGCTGTTTGTTGTGTCCTTGGTTAATTGCGTCGGTTATAACTTCAATCGCTACCGCGTCTTTTTCAACTTTTGCGGTGATGACCTTCTCTTTTTTGGCTTGTTCAATCGTCGCAACGTCTACAGGTTGCACGGAATCAATCAAATCTTTGTATGATTGTTTTTCAGTTATTGAATAAGTAAATGCCAGCTCCCGTGCCACATCACCGCGACTTTTGAAGTTCTCAAACAAAACCTGTTTTTTAAAATCGGTCTTGGTCACTTCATCCAAAATGAAAGCGCAATCACAATCATCGACAACATCAGACGTGCCAGCAAAAACAACCTTTCCATCTGCGTCGCGGTTTTTGTTTGTGTGCGCCAACATTATCAACGTGCCGCCGCTTGATATGAACTCGCGCCCTAATTTCATGAAATTAGTGGCTTGTTTTTTGTCCATTAAATCAGTGAATTTTTTATCGGTGTCCAAGATAAGAACCTTGCCGTGTGCCGCATTGTCATCAATCAATTTCCGCATATAACTTTGAAAGTTTTTTGTTTCAAAACCGCCGTGCGATGGCGCAATCATGTGAAAGCCGTATTGTTCAGCGATTTCTAATTTCGTTACCAAACCTTTGTAGGTGTCGTCGGCGTTAATGTAATAAACGTCGTCGCCTTTTACTCTGCCAGCCTTGATTGATTCAATTAACATTTTCATAACAAGCAACGTTTTACCCGTGTTGGGTTTGGCATAGATGACGGTTGCTTGTCCTAAAATTGCAACACCATCCAGCACAAACGTATCGTTAAGCATTTTTTCACGCATAACAGCGGATTTGCCGTTAAGCGAGAATTGAGAAAATGAAAATGGGGCGGGGGTTGGTTCAATCGTTGGCGCGTTTTCTACAGATGCAAGTTGTGGTTTCATCCTTGAACTCCGTTAGTTTCGTTGGCAGATAATTCTAATTTGCTGATGTAATTTTTTGCTCGTTCCATCAAGTGCGCGTCTAAGTCTTCTCCGTCACGGAACGCTTTTATTAGCATTTCGTCTAAATGCGGCACAAGCGAAAAAGCATTTAATGGATTTTTTCTGCGTTCAAATTCGTTGCGTGATACAAATTTAATGATATTATCTTTCATGATTTCATTATCTCAGTTAGTTGTGATTTCAAATAGCCCGTTGAGTTACAGCTCTCAGGGCTTTTTTTTTGCCTAAAATTTAAAGTCGTGAGCGTTAAACGACTGATTTTGTGTAATATGCCAATCCACGAAACGACATTAAATAACTTTCATTCGCGGCGAGTTTAGGCGGGGCGGTTCTTACATGAGCTATCGGTAGCCTTTGTCGTATAAAATGCCCAGTGATTTACAAACATCGCTATCAGAACCTCTGGCAAGACATTCTTGTTCGTATTGATTACTTCCCGTATTTTCTTTGTGCGTTCGTTTGTATATTCTATCCGACGCTTCTCGTTCAGATTCTTTTTGTTGTTCGTACATTCGATGTATTTCTTTTTGCCGCTTAACATCATCAAAGATTTTTTGAGTTTCTAACCTATCTAATTCCCTTTTTCTTTTTTCATTTTCAAATTTATAAACAGTTTTTTGTTCTTTTCCCTCAAGAGAATATGTTTTACTTATACCGTCTAAAAAATCTTCTTTATAATTATTCTCATATTCTAATTTTCCATTTTCGTACCAAGAAATTGAAATTCCATCTAACAGTCCTTTTTTGTAAGTTTTC
>CAIQZX010000060.1 GCA_903876445.1 uncultured Pseudomonadota bacterium
GGATAAATAATCGTGAAATCAACCTGCATTTGTTTTCCTGCTGGCGTTTCAAAACGTACCAGTGGCTCTTCTGGGCGCATCGGTTTTAACGGTGCTAGAAATCGACGCAATTGGGTGAGTTTACCGTTGTAGCCTTGTTCTTGAATTTCTCGATACAACACAATCGCTGGAATCCATTCAGGTTTAGCCTGCTCAACGCGGTTTTTCAAATACGATCCGTAAGCCGAAAGTTTAGTCGATCTGGCTTCTCTTTTTTTGTACGTTGGTAACTCATTCGATTTTCTCAGGTATTTCCTGACTGTGTTTCGAGATACGCCTAGCCTATTTCACGAGCAATCGCTTTGATTGATTTCCCTTGATGATTTAAAACTTGAATTTTCACAAATACATCCTGATTCAACATAATAATTTCGCGGTAAAAAAACCGCGATTTTGAATCAAGGGGGTCAATTTTATTCCGTTGTTACGGGGTCATTTTTACACCGTTGGTAACACAGCTCCAGCGAGTGGTGACAAGTGAATTGGCATTACTCGCAATTGACTACAAATGCGTATTGCAAAGGCAGTTATGCCGGGTCACGAAAGTGGCTTTAAAAAGGCTTGAGCCGTGTGCGGGGAAACTTGCACGCACGGTTCTTAGGAGAGTCGTGGTTGGTAACAGTCACGGCTTATCCGATACTTTTAGTATTGGAACCCCATATCGAACTCTTAGCCAAAGCGACTTTTACGGCTCAAATACTTGGTTATGTTGCGGCAACTGAAAAGGTTATTTAATTATGCCCGATACCGTTGCCGTCATTAAATTCAATACGCCATTTAAAACAGCTGTTAAGGCGGCTGAGAATCGCAACGTTGTTTTGCCACAGGAATACTACGGCGAACTTGAAAAACCATGCGTTCACGGGTTTTTACGGTTTCAAAGATTGCAGAAATTGAGCAGATCAGCCAAATATCCTAACGAGCTTACAAAAGGCAATGGTTAATGGTGATTCATTTTATTTATGGAAAAAAGGACTGAGCGGTGTTGCACAGTTTGGAATCAGTAACGCCCACGCTGAAACCGTTTTCAGAAATGCCATTCAAACCCATTATGCGGTCGGTCATTGGGATTCGTTCCAACGAACTAAAAAAACATTCCCGTATTTACGCTACAGTGCGATTAACGATAGTCGAACCAGTGAATGCTGTAAAGCCTTGAGTGGGATTATTCGCCGTGTTGATGACCCGTTTTGGGCTACGCATACGCCACCTAATCACCATCGTTGCTGCTCAACGTTGCAAGCCGTCACAGAATCACAAGCAAAAGCACGAAGTCCAGACGGCAAAGGTTTAAATCAAGCTGAAACCGACTTAATGAAGCCGCAAAAAGGCTGGGACTACAATCCCGCGCTAAGTCATGACACGATGTTGAAGGATTTAGCTGAAGCGAAAATTGCGAACATTCCAACGCCTAGCAACTGGTTCAAAAATACCTTGCGCGAACAAATGGCGAAGAAATTAGCCGACTTGTCGCCCGTGGTACAATCATCAGTAATTGAAACCACTGTACCAAAATCTATGGAACACAAAACCGCGCAAGATTTGCTCGATAAATTGATTAGCAATGCCGAAAAAGCAACACCTGAAAACAAACTGCTTGAACTATGGAGTAATCCTGAAAAGTACCATGACCATGTGAGAAGAAGATTAAAAGCAGGTCACATAACAAGCGAATCCGATTACAAAGAAAAAACATTTTCAACTTTGGCAAACGCGCAAAAACTTATTATTGCTATTCCAAATCAAGGCGATAAGATTAGCGGAAAAATGGAACTACATACTAAAGACTGGATTGTTTTACTGGGAACAAATGGCGAGATTGTAACGTCATATCCGCTTAATCCATTAAAACCCTCTTTTGAAGACAACGAAACAAGCATTGGTAATAAAATTTATGAACACGCTATCGACAAGAGAACTAGAGAAATACTTAAACGAGTATTCGATTTATCTCAGTGAGTGGAGTAACGATATGGGCGATGGATACGATATGTATGGAGCGCGTCATATTTTACAAAATAACATTGAAAATTTAACCGATAGCCAACTTGAACGCTTAGACACGCTTGACGAAAAAGCAATTGAGATACTCGACGACTATCATGACGAAGAAACTAGAGACGTTTGGAGTTTGCGCCAATGCGTTGAACTCGCGCATCAAAAATCTGAATTATTCGCATGACCACTATCACCATAGATAGTACATCCGTTCAACAACAGTTAGCACGCTTACAAGGCAACGCCACGAATTTACACGCGGCGTTTGATGCTATCGGGCAAATGATTCGTTCTAATGTGCTTGATTGTTTTGAACAGTAATTCAGTGATTTTTACACGCCGTAAGAATGCTGTTGCTTTATCCACAAAAGGTTTTGCATTTTTGGGGACGCTCGTCTCAATTGGGGTAATTTTCAAACCTGTCGCGGTAATTGTGGCATCGGGCAACGCATCTTCAGCCGCCAGTTTGTTTATGTGGGCTAATCGTTTTTCGAGCAATTCTAATCTTTCATTCAGATATTGAGTGCAATCCATTTGGAGCAATGCTTGGTTTTGTTTGAGTTCGTTGAATTTTTCAAGAGGAATCCGATAAGTGTTGAAATCCTTGAACTGCCGCGACCCTTCAACCCACGCATCACCTGAACGTAAAACGTTTTTTAATTTCGACAATGGGTAAATTATCGGATAAGCCATGACTGTTACCAGTCACAGCTCTCCTAAGAACCGTGCGTGCAAGTTTCCCCGCACACGGCTCAAGCCTTTTTAAAGCCATTTTCATGACCC
>CAIQZX010000061.1 GCA_903876445.1 uncultured Pseudomonadota bacterium
AAAACCGATTTTTTTACCGTGTCAGACCAATAATCGTAATGCGCTATGCGGCGCAAACTGGCTTCAATGCCGCCAATAATAATTGGCACATCTTTAAATGCTTCGCGGCAACGGTGTGAATAAACAGAAGTCGCACGGTCTGGGCGTTTAGCGGCTTCACCATTTGGCGTGTACGCATCATTCGAGCGAATTTTTTTGTCTGACGTGTAATGATTTACCATCGAATCCATGTTGCCGCTGGTAATGCCAAAAAATAAATTCGGTCTGCCGAGTTGCTGAAAATCTTTTACATTTTTCCAATCAGGTTGAGCAATCATACCAACGCGAAAACCTTGCGCTTCCAACATTCGCCCAATTAACGCCATACCAAAACTTGGATGATCAACATACGCATCGCCGCTGACAATAATGATGTCGCAACTGTCCCAGCCGAGTTCGTCCATTTCGGCGCGACTCATTGGTAATTGTGGCGCGATACCAAAACGGTGCGCCCAGTATTTGCGGTAACTAAAAAGGTTCTGTGATGTGAGAGATTGTTGCATTAGTTGCTTGTGACCTTAATTTTGGTGAAATTTGGAATTGTAGACGATTAAATTTTTGAAAAATTATAAGCTGAATGACGTATTTTCAGCTTTTTTGGAGAAAAATAAAAACGAAAATCAACAAATAACCTTTGCTATCGATATTTTGAGCGCATCTGAGGGTAAGTAACAGTTCGTTTTAATCTATGATTATCAATATAATCTATTTTTTTGTATTAAGTTATTATTCATGTAGAATGCTTTTCGTGGAACGAAAACAAAGTTTCACGTTAAAAAAATCCGTTACGCTTAGTGGCTTTATAAAAACAGTCAGGAGACGTTACAGCCAGACTTTAAAAGCACACAAGGGTAGAGTAAGACTTTCATAGCTTCTGTATTGACGGTGTGAATAGATACTAAAAAAGCATAGATTTCATGGATTTTCATAGGTTTTTAGTAGCGTCGAGAGAGCTAAATAAAAGACCAATAATCAAGACGGAGTTTTACAATCACGAAAGAACAAGTGTAAATGATTTGGAATATATGAATTTGTATCAATGGTGCCCGGGGGCGGAATCGAACCGTCGACACAAGGATTTTCAATCCTTTGCTCTACCGACTGAGCTACCCGGGCGTTTTGAATATAACGAATTTTTGTGGTGCCCGGGGGCGGAATCGAACCGTCGACACAAGGATTTTCAATCCTTTGCTCTACCGACTGAGCTACCCGGGCAAACTTCTGTAAAAGAGTTTGTATTAAACTCGATTAGTCGCGTCTCGTCAATCACTAATATGATTTTTAACAGCATTAACAGATTAAATCGCGTAAAATAACGCCTTTTAATGCAGAAATTATATAGTTTATGGTTTGGAAACCCCACGTCACTGTTGCCGCAATTATTGAGCATGAACAACGTTTTTTGTTTGTCGAAGAAATGACACCTTACGGCTTGCAATTCAATCAGCCAGCAGGACATTTAGAAGAACATGAGGACTTGATTGACGCTATAAAGCGCGAAGTTTTGGAAGAAACTGCGTGGCACTTCACGCCTAAATACATCACGGGTGTTCATTTATGGCGACGCGAACCAGAAAGTCCAACATTTGTACGATTTTGTTTTAGCGGCGAATGTTATAACTACCAATCAGCGCAGTCTTTAGACGATGGTATTGTTGCGACACATTGGCTTACTCGTGATGAAATAGCTACCAAAACATTGCGTAGTCCACTTGTTCTAACGTCAATCGATGATTATTTAAGTGGCTCACATTACCCTCTTTCACTTTTAAAATCGTTTCTGGATTATGCCTAAAAACATCATTGTTGGAATGTCTGGCGGCGTTGATTCGTCTGTCACAGCATTGCTATTACTTGAGCAAGGTCACAATGTGACTGGCTTGTTTATGAAAAATTGGGAAGAGGACGACGGCACGGAATACTGCACTGCAATGCAGGATTTAGCCGACGCGCAACAAGTGTGCGACACACTCGGTATAGAATTGAAAACAGCGAATTTCGCCACTGAATACTGGGACGAGGTTTTCGAAGTTTTTTTATCGGAATTCAAAGCTGCTCGCACACCAAATCCTGACATTTTATGTAACAAACACGTTAAATTTAAAGCTTTTTTACATTATGCCATTGATGATTTAGGTGCAGATTTTATTGCAACTGGTCATTATGCGCGAGTTGCAGAGAAAAATGGCGAATTTCAATTGCTCAAAGGTTTAGACCCAAATAAAGAACAAAGTTATTTTTTATACACGCTTGGGCAAAAACCTTTATCACGAACACTATTTCCGATTGGGCATTTACATAAACCCGAAATTCGTGCTATCGCTGAACGCGCTGGTTTTGCCAATGCAAAAAAGAAAGATAGCACCGGTATTTGTTTTATTGGTGAACGTAAATTTCGCGATTTTTTAAAACGTTATTTACCGACGCAACCTGGCGAAATGCGAACATCAGAAGGTCAATTTATTGCGCCACATCATGGCTTAATGTATTACACGCTTGGACAACGTCAAGGTTTAGGCATTGGTGGCGTAAAAAATGCCCCGGATGAGCCTTGGTATGTTTTAGATAAAGATGTCGTAAATAATATCTTGATTGTCGGACAAGGTCATAATCATCCACTCATGCTACATAATTCGTTGATTGCTGGAAATATGGACTGGTGCAGCAATTATCCACTGACAGAGTCATTGAACTGCAAAGCTAAAACACGCTATCGTCAAGAAGATCAAGATTGTTTAGTTAAACCACTAGAAGATGGACGTTATCACGTTATTTTTTCACAACAACAACGCGCAATTACCGAAGGACAATCTGTGGTTTTTTACCAAAACGAAATTTGTTTAGGTGGCGGTATTATTGAATCTAAAGCGAATTATAATGATAAATCGCTATGACAATTATAGGAACACAAAATCCGCTTGAAACTACGCTTATTTTTTGGTAAAAAGGCGACAACGACAAGTAAAATACCTCGTTTTTGTGAATAATGTTAGAATTTCAATGTCTATTATGCTGAAAAATAACAATGAAATTTATCCATTTAAAATACAAAAAATTTAACTAATTGGTTTGAATCCTGCTTAATCGTAGTGAGAAATTTTGAACGTTTTACAATTTTAGAGACGTAAAAATAGGTCTTTTTGGTCAAATCAGTGATTTTGGCTACGACAACACGCAAAAATATATATTTGAAAATGTAAGGAGTTATAAATGAATGATGAAAGTATCGAAAATTCTATTGAAATTGGTTTGTCTTTTAAATTAAGTGCAGATGATCTTAAATTAATTGCCATTGTTCAGCCTTGTTCAGACAGAATTGAATTAACTGTCGAAATAGTAAAAGCCCGTTTAAAAGCGGCTGAACTATCGCATTTATTTATTAACGAATATCTAGTTTCAGAATTAACTGAGTGTTATAACCGCTCGATGACCGATAAATTCGCCATTGAAATTGGTGAGCGACGCGACGCAACATGTGAAATAGTTGTTTCACAAGACAAAATGAAAGCGAAATTATTTTTAACACCCAATTTTGGTGGCAAATCGATTGAATTAGAAAATATACAAAAAGAATTAAACGATAAAGGCATTGTTTTCGGAATTTCTCCTATGGAGGAGATTGAAGCTATTTTAGAAAAATGTCATGTTTCTGACTTTTTGATTGCGAAAGGTATCGAACCGATTCCTGGTATTGATGCTGAATTCATAAATTTGACTCCAGAAACAGTCGCTCGCAAACCGCTTATTGATGAGGAAGGAAACGTTGATTACCGAGAATTGGGCAATATCGTTACCGTAAAAAAAGACGAAGTTTTGATGAAACGTATTCCACCTATTAAAGGTGAGCAAGGACGCGATGTTTTTGGGCAAATTGTTGAGCCAAGTGGTGGGTTAGATATTCCGTTTTCAAGTGATCAAATTGGCGTTCATGTAAATCCCGAAAATGAAAACGAATTACTTTCCTCGATTACAGGGCAACCGGTAGTCGTTCCAAATGGAATTATTGTAACTCCCGTTCTAACTGTTAAAAGTGTTGATTTATCATCAGGTAACATTAGTTTTGACGGTTCTGTCATTGTGTTGGGCGATGTTGAAACAGGTATGAAAGTTCGTGCAGGTGAAGACATTACAATCGATGGCAACGTTTCGAATGCTCAAATTGAATGCAATGGCAATTTAGTTATAAAAGGCAGTGTAACGGGCAATAGTGAATTAGTTGCAGATGGTGACATCAGTGTTAAAGGTGGAATTCATGGCTATACCGAAAAAGAGAAAAAAGTTTTCTTAGCTGAATCTAAACCGACACCTTCCACGACGACACCCGCCGAACCCACTACGCCATTGAAAGAATATGTTGCCAAACTTGTTGCACGCGGTTCGGTTTTTGTGGGTTTTGCAGAAAATTTTATTATTGAGGCGGGGATTGACATTGTTGTTGATAAATACTCAATGAATAATAATTTAATGGCGGCGAATAACATTGCTGTAGGCAATAAGACCAACAAAAAATCTGCCATTATTGGCGGAATAACATGGGCAATGTTATCCGTAAGAACGTCTCTAATCGGTTCAAGTTCAGGAATTAGAACACGAGTTCAAGCCGGTACAAATCCTTATATCCAAAGAAGAGTTAGTGAGATAAAAGATGTTTTGCTTCAATATCATAATGAACGACAAAACATTCATAAAATTCTAGCATGGTTGGAAAATAATCCTGAAAAAGGCAATCAAGAAACATTGGATCGCTTGCATCATACATTGAGTCGCTTGGTTTTGGACTCGGAAAAGAATCAAGCAGAATTAAAAGATTTACTCTCAAATATGGCGGTCATTACAGGTGCGCGAGTTATAAGTGAACGTGGTGTTTATGTCGGATCTGAAATTAAAATAAACAAAGCAATGATGCACGTGCAAGAAAATATTGGTAAAAGTGTGTTTAAAGAACAAAAACGTAAAGTTGTTGTTATAAAAGATCGGGTTCTATAAAAAATAAATGATGCGTTTTTTAATTCTATCACGCTCTCATTTTAGATAGTTTTACTAATGGTTATCGTGAAAATACCAAAAAAAGCACTCAGAAATCCTTTACAAATCCTTAATGGAAAGTGTTTGAAAACGTTAAAATCAAAATTTGTAGCAAAGAACGCGGCAATAATCACATTTGTAACAATTTGATCTTTACATTTAACATCGAACCTTCTGAAAGGATGGTTTTTAATACCTCATAAAACGAGCTGAAATAAGCCTAAACATAAAATGCCGCATTATTCCCAAGATAAAAAATTTAAACTATTGTTCAACAATCCTACTGTATACAAATATGATGGTTTATTGATTCATCAAGATTATGACGACCAAGGGGCATTAGAAGTTGTCGAATCGGAAGGTGTACGTTCACTACATTTTGGATCGTTACCGCGTCAAAGTTCAATGTTAATCAGCGATCCAAATCAGCTTTATTTGGAATATGCTCGAACAATGTCAAGCTGGATGTTATTTAAAGAGACATTAAACGATGACGCTCTGTTGATTGGTTTAGGCGGCGGTTCGATTGCAAAACATTTATTGCATCGGTTCCCAGATTGCCAAGTTAAAGTTGTAGAATATCGAAAAGAAGTGGTCAAAATTGCTCGAAGTCATTTTGATTTACCACTCGATTCACGCTTAAAAGTGGTTGTTGATGATGGCGCGGAATATGTTCGAAAACGCCTGGAAAGTGAACGAGAATTGTATAGTTTAATCATGGTTGATGCGTTTGATCACCTTGGAATGGCAGAGGCGATTTGTCAGTGGTCATTTTTTGAAAATTGCCAACAATTGCTAAAAAAAGATGGGATTTTAGTCATTAACTGTTGGGGCGGTGTGCGTCGCCCACAATTTCAACAAATTGCATTATGGTTAGGGAAATTATTTAACTGGAAATTAGTATTTTTGCCTGTTCAAGGACGTGGCAATATCATCGGTTTAGCATTTAATGACGAAACACCTTTGTATCGATTAAAAGATTTACGCACACGCGCTATTGTTTTAGAGCAATTGCATCAAATTGAATTCACTCGATTTTTGAAGGATTTGGTTAAACACAACTCAAGTGTGATTCAAAACATTATTTACAAATAACCCAGATTCTTTCGTTTAGATTGTCACAACGTGGTTTAGCGCAGGTAATTGAATAATAAATCCTGCGCCGATTTTGCGATTGGTATCGACCCAAATTGCGCCACCGTGTTCTTCGATAATTTTTTTAACAATTGCTAAACCTAAACCCGTCCCTTTTGTTTTGGTTGTGACATACGGCTCAAAAATTTGTTCAAGTTGTTCGTCTTTAATACCAACACCATCATCGTGCAACGCAATTTCAATAAAATCGATATTATTTTTTTGGACACGATGAACATCAATATCAATGTTTCCTTGATCATCAATCGCTTCCAGCGCATTTTTTATTAAATTGTGTAGAACCTGACGAATACTTACCGGATCGCCGTGAATGATTAACGCCGCTGATTCATAATTTACATTAAATCGCACACCCGATTTTAAAACATATAATGACAAAACTTCTTGAATTAACATTGATAAATCAATGTTAACGGCTTGTTTTTTAGAGGGTTTTGCATATTCCGAAAAATCATCAACCATTTCTTTCATGGCTTCAACTTGTTGAACAATTGTGCGCGTCGAGCGTTGTAACATATCAGCATCAGCAGATTCTAATTTGTCTGCCAATTTATGTTGTAAGCGTTCCGCAGAAAGTTGAATCGGCGTTAAAGGATTTTTAATTTCATGTGCTAAACGTCTCGCGACTTCCCCCCAAGCTGCATTTTTTTGAGCTTGAATTAAATCCGTTACATCATCGAAAACGACGACTGCGCCGACTTTTCGACCATCTTGTGACAGCAATGGCGTGCCTCGACACAACAATTCTTGCCGTCCATTTGAACCCAAAAAAACCAAACGTTGTTGCCAAACATCATCCGCTTGTTCTAAAAAACGCTGAATCGCTTTTAGCGGTTCGGCTAATTCTTCATAATCTTGCGCCAGTTTTAATAATGTTTCACCGACTTGGGCTGTGCTTTGGATATTGAAAATTTTATAAGCCGCTTGATTGGCGGTACGGATTTTATGATTTGCATCAAAACTCATCACGCCAGCCGTTAGATTTGCCAAAATCGTTTCTAAATAAGCCCGTTGATTTTCGACTTCAAGGCTCGCCATGCGTGTTTCATGACTGGCGCGAGCAATGCGTTGTGTCATTTCATTGAACGATTCGACTAAAAACCCCAAATCATCTTGTGCGATAACGGGTAATTGCTGATCGTATTTTCCCGACGCGACGGCTTGTGTGCCTTTTACGAGTTCTTTAACAGGGGCAATAATTGTTCGAATACTAATAAATGCAATCCAAATCGCCGCCAATAAACTCATTAAAAGTACCAACGACAACGCTAATGAAAAAGTCATTTTTAACGAATCGCGCAAAAAATTCATTTCTTGATAACGCACGAAAGCAAATTCTACCGAATCCGCTAAATCTGCAATTCGAACGGGAACAGGGTATAACGCTTGTAAATAATGCGGGTCTTTCGATTTCACCGGCAATATGACACGAATCATAAGTGCATCGTCACGCACAGGTGCAAGTGCTGCAAATTCACCATTTTGACGTAATTGCAACCAAGTATGATCATCCGGCAAGCTGGGCAGAATGTCACTCGGATTCGCGCTACTCGATGCGATAATTCTGTCTTGACGGGAAAATAACGTCATTTCAGCCGCCCCCGAAAATACTCTAAAGTTTTCCATTTCTAGCGAAGCTTGCGATTCTGGCAAATCTGAAATTTTCTCAACGAGTTGTTGCGTTTGTGATTGATGCCAACGAATACGTTGATCAAGCGAGGCTTGACTCAGTTCGAGCGCGTCTTCCATCGCTCTATCCATTTCGACATTAAACCAACTATCAATGCCTTGATGTAAAAATTGCATTGAAAAATAAAAAACAATTCCCGCCGGTGCGAGTGAAAGCAATACAAATAACGAAACCATTCGAATTGTTAGACGCGAACCAGCTTCACGGCGTTTTAATTGGCGTGTTAATGAATATAAATTTGCGCCAACCAAACCTAATAAGGCGACAGTGCCAACGCCGTTAATGAGTAATAACCACCAATACATCGCACTCAATTCAGACGTTTTTTGTGTGGCACTGCTCATCAATTGCAACGAGAGCAAAATTAAAGCGCATAAAACGGTTATGGACAAACCGACAGGAAGTTTTGTTTTAAACAAGCGCATTAACTTTCGCTATAAAATTTTGATTTTAATGCAAAGGCGGCATTTACCAATAAAATTAACGCAGGAACTTCAATTAACGGTCCAATAACGCCTGCAAAGGCTTGTCCGCTATTGATACCAAAAACACCAATTGCTACGGCAATAGCTAATTCAAAATTATTACCCGATGCGGTAAATGCAATCGCCGCATTTTTGGCGTAATCTTTTTCAAAATAATGCGCCAATAAAAAACTACTGAAAAACATCACTATAAAATAAATCACTAATGGCATCGCAATCTGCAACACATCAAACGGGATTTTAACAATCAATTCGCCTTTCAAACTGAACATCAATACAATCGTAGATAATAAGGCAACTAACGTTATGGGCGATATTTTTGGCAAATAAACCGTTTCATACCAGCTTTCACCTTTCCATTTAATCAAAACGGTACGACTGACAATGCCGGCAAAAAATGGAATGCCTAAATAAACGGCAACACTTTGAGCAATTTGTCCGATGGTAATCGCTACGGTGAACCCTTTTAAACCTAAGAATGGCGGTAATAATGTGATGAAAAAATAAGCATACACACTATAAAGTAGCATTTGCAAAATACTATTTATTGCCACTAGACCTGCCGTATATTCTCGATTTCCGCCCGCCAACTCGCTCCACACAATAACCATCGCAATGCAAGGCGCAATTCCGATTAACATCAATCCCATCATGTATTCGGGTTGATTTTTTAAAAACAAAATTGCTAACGAAAACATCAATAATGGCGCGATAATCCAAATTAAAAACAATGTTATTGCAATCAACTTCAAATTAGAAAACACCACGCCAATTTTGCCGTAATTCACTTTCGCTAGCGGTGGATACATCATTAAAATTAAGCCAATCGCTAAAGGAATGTTAGTTGTACCGCTAGACAACGAATTAAAAAACACACTGCTTTCCGGTACGAAATAACCCAAACTCACCCCTATCGCCATAGCTAGAAAAATCCATAGCGTTAAAAAGCGATCTAAAAAACCTAACTTCTTTCTTTGGTGCATAAATCTCTCAACTACTAATAAATCCAATTTCCCGCACACTTTCTTCTAACGTCAATTGATTTAAACTCGACGTATTTAAAGATGTGAAGAGCGAAATCCGCCTGTGCAAAATGGCAAAAGCCTGAGCAAAAGCGATATTTTTTTGGTCTTCTTCGACAACGGCGGGATCGAAAACGCCCCAATGTGCTGTGATAGGTTGCCCCGCCCAAATTGGACAAACTTCTCCGGCAGCGTTATCACAAACCGTAATTACAAAATCAAGTTTAGGCGCATCAACTTTTGCAAATTCCTCCCAGCTTTTGCTGCGTGGATTTTCTAATAACATAGATTCTTTTTTCAATTGTTTAATTGCGTATGGATTGACCAATCCTGTTGGCATACTTCCCGCGCTAAAAGCCTGAAAACGCCCACTGCCGATAGAATTAAGAATTCCTTCCGCCATAATGCTCCGTGCAGAATTACCGGTACATAAAAAAAGCACATTGAAAATTTTATCGTTCATAAAAACCGCCTAAAATTAAAAATTTTATAAATTTTTTGTGACGGTTTAGTGTAATCCATGCGCTAAATGTAACGTTTTGTGAAATCTTGAACTAAAAATACGGCTTGCTGCCATTCCTTACTCACTTGTAATTGCTGGCGATTTACAGTGAATTTCCCGCGCATTTTTTGTAATCGTTGTTGTCGATGCGGATTCGTTTCAATTGGCAATGTGTCTAAAACTTGAATAGCGGCGGCTGGATTATTACATACTAAAACCATGTCACAACCCGCTTCTAAAGCAATTTTTGCGCGAGTTGAAAAATCACCAACACTTGCCGCGCCTTCCATACTTAAATCGTCGCTAAAAATTACACCATTAAATCCTAACTCTTTTCGCAAAATTTGTTGAAGCCAAAAATTTGAAAAACCGGCGGGTTGCGTATCTATTTGGGAATAAAGAACATGAGCCGGCATGATACCTTCCAAGCCTTCGTCAATAAGTTGGCGGAACGGTTGTAAATCAGCATTCCGAATTGCATCTAAATCACGTTCATCAATTGGCAATGTTAAATGTGAATCTAATGCTACCGCACCGTGACCGGGAAAATGTTTACCTGTTGCCGCCATGCCAGCGCGAAGCATTCCACGTCGAAATTCACTAGCTAATCGTGTAACTTTTTCAGCTTGTTGAGCAAAGGCGCGATTGCCAATAATTGCACTCACACCGGCATCAACATCTAAAACAGGTGCAAAACTAAAATCGACACCAACGGCTAATAATTCCGCTGCCATTAACCAACCGGCAATTTCAGTGATTTTGGATTCATTTTCGTATAACGCTGCTGGGGGTAAGAGAGTAAAACCATTTTGAAAACGTTGAACTCGTCCGCCTTCTTGATCAACCGCAATTAAAATATCGCTCTCACGAGCAGCGCGAATTTCTTGAATTAAAGCGGTAATTTGTTCCGGGTTTTCATAGTTTCGTGCAAACAAAATCACCGCTCCCGTGTTGGGATGGTTGATAATTTCGCGTTCAGAATCGGCAAGTGTTGTACCTGCAATATCTAGCATTACCGCGCCGAAAGATTGTCTTTTTTTTGAATTTTTTATCATAAGAAATTTCGATAAAATAAAAAAAACCTCGCTTAGAAAACTCTAAGCGAGGCAAGTTAGGAGGTAAGCAAAAAGATATTATTTTTTTACTTCTTCGAAGTCTGCATCAATCACGCCATCATCAGCATTTTTGTGAGAATTATCTTCGTGTGCATGAGCAGCTTCAGCACCACCGTCTTGAGCATAAGCACGTTCAGCTAATTTTCCAAACGACTCACTTAACGCTTCTGTTTTTGCTTCGATGGTTTCTTTTTCATCGCCTTTTAATGCTTCTTTTACAGCTTCAATCGCTTTGTCAATGTCTGCTTTTTCGTCCGCACCAACTTTATCGCCTAAATCTTTTAATGATTTTTCTGTTGCATGAACTAACCCGTCAGCATGATTTCGGGTTTGCACCAATTCCGCCAATTTACGGTCTTCGTCTGCGTGTGCTTCTGCGTCTTTAATCATACGTTCAACTTCATCATCTGACAAGCCGCTTGATGCTTTGATAACAATCGATTGTTTTTTGCCGGTAGCTTTGTCTTTTGCTGACACATTTAAGATACCATTTGCGTCTATGTCAAATGAAACTTCAATTTGTGGCACACCGCGTGAAGCAGGTGGAATATCCGCTAAATCAAAACGTCCTAATGATTTATTTGCATTCGCTTTTTCACGTTCACCTTGTAAAACATGAATCGTCACAGCGGTTTGATTATCATCGGCCGTTGAGAAAACTTGAGATTTATTCGTTGGAATTGTAGTGTTTTTCTCAATCAATTTCGTCATGATGCCGCCCATTGTTTCAATACCGAGTGACAATGGAATTACGTCTAATAATAAAACGTCTTTAACATCACCCGCTAAAACGCCGGCTTGAATTGCTGCACCAACTGCAACCGCTTCATCAGGATTTACGTCTTTGCGTGGTTCTTTACCGAAAATGTTTTGTACCATTTCTTGCACTTTTGGCATCCGCGTTTGACCGCCAACCAAAATTACGTCGCTAATCACCACATTTCCGTTTTTAGCTCTTGCGTCTTTTAACGCCATTTCACAAGGTGCTTTAGTACGCATAATCAGTTCATCAACCAATGATTCCAATTTTGCGCGAGTTAATTTAACGTTTAAATGTTTTGGACCTGTGGCATCAGCGGTAATGTAAGGCAAATTCACGTCAGTTTGTTGACTTGATGATAATTCGATTTTCGCTTTTTCTGCCGCTTCTTTTAAGCGTTGTAACGCTAATGGATCATTATGAACGTCAACGCCGGTGTCTTTTTTGAATTCTTCGGCTAAGTATTCAATGACGCGCGAGTCAAAATCTTCACCGCCTAAGAATGTATCGCCGTTTGTGGCTAATACTTCAAATTGGTGTTCACCATCGATTTCCGCAATTTCGATAATGGATACGTCAAATGTACCACCACCTAAGTCATAAACTGCAATGACGCGATCGCCTTTGGCTTTGTCCATACCGAAAGCCATTGCTGCCGCAGTTGGTTCGTTAATAATACGTTTAACTTCTAAACCCGCAATCCGTCCTGCGTCTTTAGTCGCTTGACGTTGTGAATCGTTAAAATAAGCTGGAACTGTAATAACCGCTTCGGTAACAGTTTCGCCCAAATAGGCTTCAGCATCTTTTTTCAATTTCATTAAAACACGCGCTGAAATTTCAGGTGCAGCCATTTTTTTGCCGTGAACTTCTACCCACGCATCGCCATTTTCTGCTTCGGTGATTTTATAAGGCACCATGTGGATGTCTTTTTGTACAACATCATCTTTAAAACGACGACCGATTAAACGTTTAATCGCAAATAAGGTATTTTTAGGATTTGTAACGGCTTGGCGTTTTGCAGATTGACCAATTAACACTTCTTCGTCGCTGCTGAACGCAATAATTGATGGCGTTGTTCTTGCGCCTTCACTGTTTTCAATAACTTTTACTGCGCCATTTTCTAAAACTGCTACGCACGAATTTGTTGTGCCTAAGTCAATACCAATAATTTTTGCCATGATGTATTTGCTCCAAAATAATTTTTTAAAAAGATGTTACGGATATAAGTGTGTTTTTTTGTATTTCAAGGGGTTATTCAGCAGCTTTTGCCACAACAACCATTGCCGGACGCAATAAACGCCCATTCAATAAATAGCCTCTTTGAAAAACATTGATAACCGTATTCGGTTCTACGCCTTCCGCAACCTGAGTCATCATTGCTTGGTGATGTTCTGCGTTAAAAGGCATTCCCTTTGGGTCTAAAGTCACAACATTAAATTTTTCAAATGCAGTTTCAAATTGTTTAATGGTTAATTCACAACCTTCACGGAAACGTTTTACTTCTTCGCTTTCGCCGGTTGCGAGTTGTAAGCCCATAAATAAGCTATCCAAAACAGGTAACATTTCGGTAGCGAATTTTGTTAAACCAAATTTGTGTGCATCTTCTACGTCTTTTTGTACACGACGTTTTAAATTTTCCATTTCAGCTTGAGCGCGTAAAACTTTGTCCCAATTATCTTGCACGGCTTGTTTCGCTTCCGCTAATTCTGTTTTTAATTCTTCAATAGTGTATTCGTGTTCGCCAACTTCAGTGTGATTAGCGTGTAAATCGATTTCTGCTTCTGATGTCACTAAATTTTCTTCTGCTGTACTCATGTAATTTGTTTTCCTGTAATAAAAATAAAAAATAACGATGATTTCAAAGTGGGGGTTTAATTTTTAACTTTCAAGGCAAACAAAAATAATTTCTATTTTTCACTACTACAATGCGTGACAAATTTTTCGTATTATTTTTCAAACTTCCAACTCGTTATTTTAAAGCTCACAAAATACAAGATTCTATGAAGTTTCAGTGTTAGAGATTATGACTTGTGAAGTGCTACCGGAATTTTTGCTATTCCGAAAAATTAACGGCTTTTCATTTCCAGATAAACTTTGTTTTCGAGCTGAAACAAGTAGTTCATCAATGACAACGTGTTGCGGCGATTTACTGCAAACTGGATCTGTAGCTCCCGCATTACCCGTCAATAAATAGGCTTGGCAACGACAACCCCCAAAATCTTTTTCTTTTTCATCACAACTGCGACAGGGTTCTTGCATCCAATCAAAACCCCGAAAGAAATTAAAGGCTTTCGACTCATTCCAAATGTCAGAAACACTAAAATCATTTACATTTGGACAGTCAAAACTCGGCAATTCACGCGCAGAATGGCAGGGTAGAGCCGCTCCATCAGGCGCAATCGTTAAAAACGTTGTTCCCCAACCGTTCATGCACGCTTTCGGGCGGTCTTCGTAAAAGTCCGGAACAACGTAATAAATTTTCATTTTACCCGCGACATTTTCTTTGAACGCTTGTGCAATCGCTTCTGCCTTTTCAAATTGTTCTTTAGTTGGCAACAATAAATCTCGATTCAAATGCGCCCAGCCATAGTATTGAGTGTTAGCGAGTTCTAAATAATCCGCGCCTAACGTTTCTGCCATGGCTAAAATTTCCGGCATTTGGTGAATGTTTTCGCGATGTATCACGACGCACAACACCATCGGATAACCGTGTTTTTTCACTAAACGCGCGACTTCTTGTTTATGTTCAAACGATTTTGTGCCAGCAATATGATCATTTAATTCTTGCGAACTCGCTTGAATACTAACTTGAATATGATCTAATCCCGCAGTTTTGAGTTCAACGATTTTTTCTTCGGTTAAACCATAACCCGATGTAATTAAATTTGAGTAATAACCTAATTCACGGGCGTGTTGTACTAATTCCACTAAATCGGGTCGCGTTAGTGGCTCACCACCTGAAAAACCTAATTGCACTGCGCCCATTTTTCGTGCTTCTGTCAAAACACGTTTCCAATCATCGGTACTTAATTCATTTTTATATTTTGTATAATCCAATGGATTCGAGCAGTACGGGCATTGTAACGGACATGAATAAGTCAATTCAGCGAGTAACCAGCGTGGTGGCGTAATTTTTTTAAGTATTTCGGTCATGTTAAGAGTAATAAATTTCGTTAGGATTTTTTAAAACAGTTTCGACCGTTTGCCATTCACCGTCAATTAACTGTCGATAAAAACAGCTTTCGCGCCCCGTGTGACAAGCGATTCCACCTTGTTGTTCAATTTTTAATAACAAAACGTCTTCGTCACAATCCATTTGAATGCTGATAATCTTTTGTTGATGTCCCGATTCTTCACCTTTGCGCCACAATTTTTGACGTGAACGCGACCAATAAACGGCGTAGCCATTTTCAACCGTCAACGTCAGCGATTCCCGATTCATCCACGCGAACATTAAGATTTTCCCCGTCGTTGAATCTTGAGCAATCGCAGGAATTAAACCGTCTTCGGTAAAGCGAATTTCATCCAGCCAACTCATAAACGCACCTCAATTCCGCGTTCACGCATTCGTTGTTTGGCTTGTCCAATCGTGTATTCGCCAAAATGAAAAATACTGGCGGCTAAAACGGCATCGGCTTTGCCTTCCAAAATACCGTCCGCTAAATGGTCTAAATTCCCCACACCGCCCGATGCAATCACAGGCACAGAAACAGCTTCGCTGACCGCGCGAGTTAACGGTAAATTGAAACCCGATTTTGTGCCGTCTTTGTCCATGCTCGTTAAAAGAATTTCGCCTGCGCCAAAAAGTACCATTTTTCGCGCCCATTCGACCGCGTCCAAGCCTGTAGGTTTGCGTCCGCCGTGCGTGAAAATTTCCCAACGATTTGGTTCGCCTTCGCCGCTGACTTTTTTCGCGTCAATCGCTACAACGATACATTGTGAACCAAATTTATCAGCAGCTTCTTTGACGAAATCAGGATTGAAAACCGCAGCGCTGTTGATGCCGACTTTATCCGCGCCTGCGTTGAGCATTCGGCGAATATCTTCAAGCGTGCGAATTCCGCCACCAACCGTCAACGGGATAAATACTTCGCTGGCAACTTGTTCGACAACGTGAACCATCGTGGCGCGATTATCGTGCGTGGCGGTGATGTCTAAAAAGGTAATTTCGTCTGCGCCTTCGCGGTCATAACGTCGGGCAATTTCAACGGGATCGCCCGCGTCGCGAATGTCTACAAACTGCAC
>CAIQZX010000062.1 GCA_903876445.1 uncultured Pseudomonadota bacterium
CATCGCCAAATGCCGCAAGAACAGCACCAGGACAAAAACCGACTAACCCCCAGCCAATACCGAAAATAATTGCGCCCAAGATTAACTGTTTATCTATCGGATTATTGCTCTTTGGCAGATGAAATTCTGTTTCGCAAATCGGTTGTGGGCGTTTCAAAATAAAATGTTGTAACGTCCCCAACGTAATCAACGCGCCCCCCATCACAAAAGCCAAACTCGCGTCCCAATTCCCCGTTATGTCTAAAAATGCCAACACTTTGTCGGGATTATTCATTTGCGAAATCGCTAAACCGAAGCCAAACAAAATGCCGCAAAGTAACGCAGCTTTATTTTTTGTCATGATGAAATTCCAAATAAATGGCGGATGATGAATACGGTTAAAATCGCAATCGCCATAAATGTTATCGTTGCGGCGATTGAACGAATTGAAAGTCGCGCCATGCCACAAACTGCGTGACCACTTGTGCAGCCATTTCCTAATCGAGTTCCGTAACCGACAAAAATGCCCGAAATTATCAGCAATAACGTTGATCGCGAATAAGTGGCTGGCGCGTGTGGCACGAATAAATTGAAAATCACAGCGGCTAAAATCAAGCCACCTAAAAAAAATAATCGCCAGTGATTTGCGCTATTTTTCACGTCAAACGTACCCGCAATCATGCCTGAAATACCTGCTACGCGCCCATTGAAATACATCAATAACGCTGCTGATAATCCAATTAAACTACCGCCTAAAAAGGCGGAATAAGGCGTGAAATTTTCCATCGTTTTTTATTCTTCAATTACGTCGTTAATTTCATTTTCAACAATTTCATCGGTTGTTTCGATGATTTCATTGCCTTCAATTTCTTCGGTTTCTTCAACTTCCAAGCCAGCAATTCTGTCAACACCTACCACTTTTTCACCTTCGTCTAAACGAATAACTCTAACACCTTGAGCATTACGTCCAATGACTGAAATTTCAGCAACTCGCGTTCTAACTAACGTGCCACCATCGGTGATAATCATTAATTCGTCGGTATCATTTACAAGTAATGCGCCAACGACATTACCATTTCGTTCAGACGTTTGCATTGCAATTGTGCCGCTGCCTCCGCGTCCTTGATGACGGAATTTTTCGACTTCAGTACGTTTGCCATAACCATTTTCAGAAATGGTTAAAACAGCTCCTTCGGATGCGATAATTAACGAAATTACATTTTCACCTTCTGTTAAACGTAAACCGCGAACACCGGCTGCGCCACGTCCCATCGAGCGCACATCCGCTTCATTGAAACGAATTGCTTTGCCGTTGCTACTGAATAACATCACGTTTTGTTGTCCATCAGTAATTGCTACACCAATCAAAGTGTCATCTTCGCGTAAATCAATCGCAATTTTTCCACTCGTGCGTTGGTACGCAAATTCACTCAACTGCGTTTTCTTAACGGTTCCCGCTGATGTTGCCATAAAGACAAATTTGTTTTCGGCATAATCACGAGTTGGCAAGAAAGCGTTAATTTTTTCACCTTCTTCTAACGGCAATAAATTTACAAACGGTTTGCCACGCGCCGCACGACTTCCAATTGGCAAATGATAAACTTTCAGC
>CAIQZX010000063.1 GCA_903876445.1 uncultured Pseudomonadota bacterium
CGGCTCAAGTTACGAACCAAATGGCATCACTGGCATTTCACACATGCTTGAACACACGATGTTCAAAGGCACAGACAAACATCCAGCGGGTGAATTTTCACGCATCATTGCGGAAAATGGTGGCGAAGAAAATGCGTTCACAGGACAAGATTACACTGCGTATTTTCAAACGATGGCAGCATCAAAATTGGCAGTAAGTTTTGAGTTGGAAGCCGACAGAATGCGTTATTTACACATTTTGCCCGAAGAATTAAAGAAAGAACTCGAAGTTGTCACCGAAGAACGCCGAATGCGTACCGAAGATAATCCGCAAGCGAAAATGGCAGAACAATTTGCCGCGATGGCATACACGAGTAGCCCATACAAAAACCCGATTATTGGTTGGCAAACCGATATTGCGGCTTATACTGCGCCAGATTTGCAAGCATGGTATCAGCGTTGGTATGCGCCGAATAATGCAACGTTGGTTGTGGTTGGTGATGTGAAAACCGCTGACGTTTTTGCGTTAGCTCAACAGTATTTTGGCGATTTGAGAACCAGTGAGATTGTGCCGCTAAAACCCCAAACTGAAGCTCCGCAAATTGGCGTGCGCAAAATGACGGTGAAAATTCCCGCGAAATTGCCATCGGTTTTATTGGGTTATCACGTCCCAACATTGAAAACCGCAAAAGATGAATCCGAAGCCTACGCGCTGGAAGTGTTAGCAGGTGTTTTAGACGGTGGCAGCAGTGCGCGTTTGAGTAGCTCGTTAATTCGCGGCAAACAAATCGCCGTCGAAGAGAATGCCGGTTATAACTTAACCTCGCGTTTAGACGATTTATTTGAACTGGAAGGCACACCAGCAGAAGGAAAAACCGTTTGGGATATTGAAGCCGCTTTGAAAGAAGAAATTGCAAAGCTACAAACCAAACTCGTTGAACCCTCTGAATTACAACGCATCAAAGCGCAAGTGTTAGCCAGCGAAGTTTATCAACGCGATTCAAATTTTTATCAAGCCATGCAACTCGGAATGCTTGAAACTGTTGGTTTGGGTTGGAAAAAAGAAGGTGAATATGTAGCAAAAATCAGTCAAGTCACAGCGGAACAAGTTCGGAATGTGGCGCGAAAATATCTGATTGATGACCATTTAAATATCGCTTATTTAGAACCCCAAAAAATTAACGCCACAAAATAATTTAGAAAATAATGGACACACTTATTAACGGCACTTATTCATGACACACGTTTATTTAGGTTTAGGCAGTAATTTGGAAGTACCGATTGAAAAATTGCGTGTCGCTCGCAACGAAATTGCAACGGCAAGCGGGATTTCAGAAATCAGGTTCTCAAGTTTGTATCGTAGTCCGCCAATGGGTTCGGAAAATCAACCCGATTACATCAATGCTGTTATGGCAATTGAAACCGATTTATCGCCTTTAGAACTGTTAGCAACAACCCAAAAAATAGAAAATGAAAACGGGCGCATTCGTTCAGAGCGTTGGGGCGCACGCACATTAGATATTGATATTTTGTTATTCGGTGATGAAGTTTTGAATTTTTCGAAGTTGATTGTGCCGCATTACGGAATCGCAGAACGCGCTTTTGTGTTGTACCCATTGTTTGAAATTGCTCCCGATTTGAACATTCCTGAACGGGGAAAACTAGCGGATTTGATTACAGATTTTCCGTTAAGTGGTTTAGAGCGTTTATCCGATGTCGCCTAATTATTTAAATTCAAATTCGCTTAACGTACTAACACACTTGGATTTGTTAGCGATGAAGCAAAGCGGTGAAAAAATTACCTGCTTGACGGCTTACGATGCTAGTTTTGCCGCGTTGGTTGATGCTTCAGGAATTGACGTAATTTTAGTTGGCGATTCGCTCGGCATGGTTATTCAAGGTAATTCAACGACGTTGCCAGTAAAAATTGAAGAGATTATTTATCACACTCGCTGCGTAACAAAAACCTGCCAACGTGCGTTGGTAATGGCGGATTTGCCATTTATGACTTATGCCACCCCCGAATCCGCCGCGCAAAATGCAGCACGTTTGATTCAAGACGGCGGCGCGAAAATGGTGAAATTAGAAGGTGCGAAAATAGAGGTTATTGAATTTTTAGTCGCGCAAGGCATTTCTGTGTGTGGACATTTGGGTTTGTTACCACAATTTATACACCAAATCGGCGGTTATAAAGTGCAAGGAAAAATAACTGAAGCGGCAGAAAAATTATGTGTCGATGCGTTAGCTATTCAAAAAGCGGGCGCGGCAATGTTAATTTTAGAATGTGTGCCGACGGATTTAGCTAAAAAAATTGCGGAAAACTTAACAATTCCGGTTATTGGCATCGGTGCTGGAAAATCATGCGACGGACAAGTTTTAGTCGTTTACGATATGCTGGGAATCAGCGTAGGCAAACGTCCACGGTTTTCTAAAAATTTTCTTTGCGATACAGACTCGATTGAATCTGCGTTAAAAAATTATTCTGCCGCCGTCAAAAATGGCGATTTTCCAACTGCTAAACACAGCTTTTAAATTATGCAAACCTTTACAACCATTCCAGAAATTCGAGCTTGGCGAAAAGAAAATCAACGCATTGCATTTGTACCAACAATGGGAAATTTGCACGCTGGACACTTACAACTTGTTCGAGAAGCAAAAAAATATGCCGATAAAGTTGTTGTCAGCATTTTTGTAAATCCAACGCAATTTGGTATTAACGAAGATTTTGCCGATTATCCGCGCACTGAAATCGAAGATTGTGTGCGTTTAGCGGCTGAAAATTGCGATGCTGTTTTTTTGCCCAATATTGAAACAATTTACTCATCAAATGCTCAAACTCTTGTGAGTGTTTCTCACGTTTCACAGAATTATTGCGGCGCATCGAGAGTCGGTCATTTTGATGGCGTGGCGACGGTCGTTTGTAAATTATTTAATATCGTTCAACCGAATGTAGCGTTATTTGGATTGAAAGATTTTCAACAATTTTTAGTGATTCAAACACTCACACATGATTTACATTTACCGATTGAATTGATTGGCGTGCCGACTGTTCGTGAATTAGATGGTTTGGCGATGAGTTCCCGAAATGGTTACTTAAACGAAACAGAACGCAAAATCGCCCCACAACTTTATCAAATTTTACAAAATTCAGGTGAGCAATTATCACAAGGAAAATCTATTTCCGCTATTGAAAAAAACGCCATTACCGCATTAACGCAAGCAGGGTTTGTTGTGGATTATTTTAATATTGCTCGACGTGACGACTTAAAAATAGCAAGCGATAACGACAGCAATTTAATTATTTTAGTAGCTGCAAAATTAGGCAAGACTCGTTTGATTGATAATTTTGTGATTGAAAATTTGTAAAACACAGTTTGAGTTTTGGTTGGGTTATAATCAAAAAATACAAACTTTAAAATCTATCTAACTCGAAAATTATGAACAAATTTACAGTGTTATTTTTACTCATGCTCGCTATTGTTACGGCGACACAATTTTGGCTTGCGAAACGCCAAGCCGCTTACGTCTTAGCGCATCGTGAGGATGTTCCAGAAGCGTTCACAAAAAACGTGTCGCTCGCTGCCCATCAAAAAGCCGCTGATTACACCCAAGCAAAATCCGAACTTGGCGACATCGAACGCGCTTTGGGCGTAGGTTTAATTTTGATTTTGACATTATTCGGTGGCATTAACGCCGCATTTGAATTTTGCGCGGCGCGTATCGAATCGCCGTTAATGGCGGGCGTGAGTGCGATTGCGTTATTAACAGTTTTAATGTCTTTATTTGAAATCCCTGTCAGTTGGTACGGCACATTTGTTATCGAAGAAAAATTTGGTTTCAACAAAAACACGCCCGCTCAATTTATCAAAGACGAAATCATGCAATTAGCCCTTGCGGCGGTGATTGGCTTACCGATTTTGATGTTGATTTTATGGATTATGGACAGCGTTGGCAGCTCTTGGTGGTTTTGGGCATGGGCAATTCTAATGAGTTTTTCATTATTGATGAGTTGGTTACTTCCAACCGTTATCGCGCCACTTTTTAATAAATTCACACCAATGGAAGATGGTGCGTTAAAAACTCGCATTTCAGGTTTATTGGAACGTTGCGGATTTAACAGCCAAGGTATTTTTATTATGGACGGTTCAAAACGTTCAGGTCACGGAAACGCTTATTTTACGGGTTTAGGGAATAATAAACGTATCGTGTTTTATGATAATTTAGTGGCTTCGCTTGATGATGAAGAATTGGAAGCGGTTTTAGCACACGAATTAGGACATTTTAAATGTAAACACGTTGTCAAAATGTTGATTAGCACGTCGATTAGCACGCTGATTGGTTTTGCTATTTTGGGTTGGATGATTGATAAAGAGTGGTTTTTTACAGGCTTAGGGGTTGAGCATGGTTCAAATGCCGCCGCGTTGTTATTGTTCACGTTGATTGCGCCGATTTTTACCTTTTTTATGCAGCCAGTTAGCGCGTATTTTCAACGCAAATTTGAATTTGAAGCCGACGATTTTGCTTCGCAACACGCCCAAGCCAGTAAATTAGTTAGCGGTTTGGTAAAATTATACGAAGAAAATGCCAGCACACTCACACCTGATCCGCTTTATGCCTCGTTTTATTACAGCCATCCACCTGCGGCGATTCGTATCGCACATTTGGAAAAAGCGGCATGAGTGAAACACTCGAAGGCTTAGTTATTGCACATTTAGGACAAGGTATTGCTGTTGAACATAATGGCGAAATCATTTTATGTCAGCCATTACGGAAATTAGACACTGTAACGGTTGGTGACAAAGTTTTGTGGTCGCTAGTTGCCCCTGAGCAAGGTCGAATCGAAGTCCTTTTACCACGCAAATCGGTGTTAAGTCGTCCATCACGAAATGATAAAATTCGTCCCGTCGCGGCAAATATCGATAATGTATTTGTCGTTTTTGCGGTTGAACCGTTTTGTGATTTTTTATTACTTGATCAGTATTTGGCAATTTGTGAAAATCGTGATTTCAAAGCCTCGTTGATTTTGAATAAAACAGATTTGCCGCTTTCAAACGAAATCGAAACCGAATTGGCGAATTATGTGAATTTGGGTTATGCGCTGTATCGCGTTTGTGCGAATGATGTGAATAGTTTAAGCGAGTTAAAACAAGCCTTGCGTGGACAAGTGAGCATTTTCACAGGTCAATCTGGTGTCGGAAAATCGTCACTGACTAACACGTTAATTCCCGATAAAAATCTAAAAACAAACACCGTTTCAGCGACGACAAAACACGGACGACACACAACAACCGCCGCGACGCTTTATCATTTGCCCGAAGGCGGCGATTTAATTGATTCGCCAGGTGTAGCAATTTTTGGTTTAGCCGATATTTCACGCGGACAATTAGCGCATGGTTTTCGAGAATTTCAACCCTTTTTAGAACATTGTAAATTCAATGATTGCAGCCATCATCTGGACAAAGGCTGCGCCGTTCGCGCGGCAGTGGAAAACGGTGAAATTCCAACACCGCGTTATGAACGTTTTTTAAAATTACACGAAAAAATGTAAATGGATTCAAGTCAAAAAGTGAATTACTTACGTTGGAGAAAAAATTCATGTACAACATTTGTGAATCGAAGGATTTAACTGACCGTGCGGAATTCCCCATCCATAGCCGATAGGCTTGCGATGGATAGCACTCTTCTGGCGAAGCCGCTTTTGATTTTCTTATTCATACTGTAAAGTTCTAGCGAGCTTACATTGTTGGTCATCAAAAACCAAGAAGCTGACAATGTGTGAAAAGTAAATCTATTTGTAATCTAAACAAATCATAGTTGGATTATGCTGCTAATTTGAGGCGGCAGGTTCTGTCCTGACTATAAAGCGTTCCCCAGCGTCCAGACGGGTCAAAGCTCGTGATACTGCGAGAGGTACTGATGAAAATATCAGTATGGGTCAGTCGAAGCCACCACTAAAACGCGATAGCGTTTAGTGGGGATAGTTCACGATGTTGGAAACATGAGTTTGTAAATTTTTAAGAACTGATTTTTTCCTTTCAATTGACACTCGCCTACAACTTCGAATTTGTAAAGATGATTGACATAATTGTGTGACTTTTCACTAATTAAAATACGACATGGATGATTGAAAGTAGGCATTGCAATCGTCTTATCAAAACATTCCAAACGGGATGCCGTATTTACAGTGTCACCAATCACCGTGTATTCCATTCGTCCGATACTACCTAAACTTCCGGCAACAAGTGAACCGGTACAAATACCTATTCGCATAGTGACTGAAGGTAAACTTTTTTGCTGCCATTTTTGATTAAGTTCTTGTAAACGTTCATCAAACTGTATGGCGCATTGCACGGCGTGAATGGTATCGTTAGCAATTGCAACTTCCGTTTCGCTTTTAATCGGCGCACCAAAAATTGCCATAATCGCGTCGCCCATATATTTGTTAACTATTCCGCCATGATTGCTAATAATACGACTCATTTCCGTCATATATTCATTTAACCATTCCATTAAAACCAATGGATTCATGCGTTCTGCTATCGTAGTGAAATTATAAATATCTGTAAATAGAACCGTTGCAACCAATGTATTCGGGCGCACACAACCATCATGAAAAATTTGTTCACGATCTTCCCATAACTTTGTGGCAATTTCAGAAGAAACATGACAAGAAAATAATTGCATCAGCTCACCACGTTCAATTTGTTCTAAATGCGAAAAATAAAGTGTATTAAGTACCAATTCCGTTTGTTCATTTCGTAATTCGGTTTCGGATAGCAATCCGGACAATAATGGCATTAAATTCTTTTCGTTATCAATTTGATGTTTAGTCGTAATTTCTAATAACGCTAAAACGGTAGAAACACCGAAATACAAGCCATCACGAGTAATAATAAAAGCCGGCTCCATATACATTGCTAAAATTAACTGTTCTGCTGCTGATTTTAACGTTGTTTGAAGATCCATACATAATGGAATCTTGTCAATAAAAATAGAAATCGGTTTTTGACCATGTAATGCAATACTATAACGATTCATAAACACTTTTGGTAAAAATGTATCTCGATAAATAATACCTGTAACTACAACATTATCTGCAATTAACGGTAAGATATTTAAATGGTCATTTTCTTGAAAAAGCACTAATACATCAATAATCCGCGTGTCTTCAGAAATTGCTAAAAGCGGTTTACTAATTGTTTCTAACATTAAATTGATCTCTTATTATGCTGTTTCAAAAAATTTTTTATTTGTACTCGCCACCGGTGGTACGTTTGAATTAACATCAACTAATTGTGTTTATTCATGATATTTGAAAGTTTAACTTGATAATTTGATTTTTTCAATAGCGTTAGTTTGAAATGCTATTTTCAGCGACATAAAAAACTATATTTTGATGAGAATTACTTTTGATGAAGTCTTCGTTAAATTAAAAACTCGCACTTCGTCATTGCTGCTGAAGCGCGGTTTTTTTTGCTGTATGTCTTTCTTTTACATTTTTCATAGCAATTCATATAAAAATATAGTCGTGTTTCAGAGTTTGAAACACCGTTAACATTACATCTATTGCCAAAAA
>CAIQZX010000064.1 GCA_903876445.1 uncultured Pseudomonadota bacterium
GTTTGATTCCAAACGCAAGAAAACTACCGTCAGGCATCATTATTGTGGATGAAGAAGCGAGTAGCATACCTGAGCGCACCGCCGTTTATGCGCGGGTTTCATCATCTGAAAACAAAACAAACTTAGTTTCTCAATCCAAACGAGTACAAGATTTTTGCGCGGCGAAAGGCTGGATTGTTTCGGTAGTTATTATAAAACGTAGCAATTGAAGCGATGTTAGCATTGGGCGAACTTCGCTTGTTAATGATGCGATTCTATGAATAATGTAAAAGAAGAAAATAGTCTCAAAATCGAAAATTTTAGATTTGCCATTGAAAATTAACATTCATCGCATTGACTTTATCGCCGTTAGCGGTCGGTGTGTAATTTTGACCTTTAGTTAATAAATCACCGTATTGATAACTTAATGAAACTTTTGCGTTATGCCCGTTAATCACATAATTCAAACCGGCTTCATACACATTTCTACTCGCGCTACTTGTTGGCATCACATCGACATAACGTGCATAAGGCTGAAAATGACCAATTCCAAGTTTATGCGGGAACAAATACATACCACTCACATCCGTAGCATTGCCTTCAAAAACACCTAAACCGCCACCTGCAATCCGTGAATCCATGCTATAGCCATTGGTAATATCATAATTTTTGTATTCGCCATTGAAAGTCACAACGCCGTTATCATCAGGCAAAGATTTTTCCATTAAAAAATCAACGGCAGTACCTCTAAAATCACCCGCATCTGTGATTGTTCCCGCCCCTTTTTCTTGATATTGATTAGACACCGCTAACGTTAAAATATCGCCATCGCGTCCAAAATAAGTGCCGGAAGTGTAATAACCGGGATTTCTTTCAACTTTCCAAAAATTATAAGCAAAACGTTGCGCGTACAAAATGTTGTCATTTGTGTTTGCACCACCATTTAATCCACGAAAAAAGCCAACTGCATACTGGAAATGACCTTCAAAAGCTGCACCCCAAAATGTCGCGCCATCATCTCTACCTTCAACACCCGCAGATGTACCGTCGGATTTAAATCGATTATTAAAATGTGCCGGATCGCTAGGTGTGCCAGTGCTAAAAGCGTTATAAATCGCGCTGTAAAAAGGACCACTCATTTCACGTCTCTCAGCGGGAACTAAATGGCGACCTACCCATAAGTTCATCATTGGCGTGACTTCAAATTTGCCAATGGCATCCAATACTTGAATATCACCACCATTACTGCACGATGGACAATCGGTATTGAATTCAATTTTAATGTATTGGTGTAATTGTCCATTCACATACAAACGCGCATTGTCTATATTGAAATCGTTATTCCAGCCTGTTTTATTTGGTGCGGCATCTTCTTGTGTTTGAAAACTGGTGCGTAATCCAGCTCCAACACTCAACCATCTAGTTTTATCAATGTCAAACTTTTTGCTCGCTTCAGCTTGCATTGAAGTGATGATTAACAATGACAAAAACGTCATCTTTTGATAGTTTTTCATATTTAAGCCTTTGTTTTTAATTATAAATTTTATATAAATTGTTTTTCGATGGTTATCGACATAATCTAAAAAATCTAAAGGCTTTTTTTTGTAACGGGGAATTTTATGGACGTTTTTGTGGCAAATGAAGGCGCGAAACAAAATTCACGCCTATTTTTTACTTATAATTCGCGTGTCGAACTAAATTTAATATCGGGATAACGTTCTTCGGCGAGTTGTAAATTTACGCGACTATTCGCCACATAAACTAGATAACCGCCACCATCTTCAGCCAAATTATCAAAGGCTTTCTTTTTGAATTCTTCGAGTTTTGCCGGATTTTCAGAACTCACCCAACGCACGGCAGAAATTGGAATCGCATCATAAACACATTCCACGTTATATTCGCCTTTCAAGCGATAAGCCGTCACGTCAAACTGCAACACGCCAACCGCACCCAAAATTAAATCGTTGTTTTTCAATGGACGAAATAACTGTGTCGCGCCTTCTTCGGTGAGTTGAATTAAGCCTTTTTGTAACGCTTTTGCGCGAAGTGGGTCTTTTAAAACCACACGGCGAAATAATTCGGGCGCGAAATACGGAATTCCACCATATTTCAACGTTTCGCCTTGCGTGAAAGTATCGCCAACTTGAATCGTGCCATGATTGTGCAAACCAATAATGTCGCCCGCATAGGCTTCTTCAACCGCGTTTCGTGTTGCCGCTTGAAAGGTAATCGCGTTCGCAATTTGAATCGTTTTCCCCAAACGAACGTGATGAATTTTCATACCTTTATCGAATTTACCCGAACAAACACGCAAAAATGCCACGCGGTCACGGTGCGACGGATCCATATTCGCCTGAACTTTAAACACGAAACCGGTGAATTTTTCTTCAGTAGGTGAAACTTCACGTTGAATCGCTTCGCGCGGCAAAGGGGAGGGCGCATATTCCGCAAACGCATCGAGTAATTCCAAAATTCCAAAATTATTCACTGCCGAACCAAAGAAGACAGGCGTTAATTTACCCGCTAAATAAGCCTCCAAATTAAATTCATGGCTCGCGCCTTGAACTAAATCGATTTCGTCACGCAATTCTTGTGCTTGGTCGCCGAGTAATTCGTCTAATTTTGGATTATTTAAACCTTTAACCACTTCAGCTTCTGCAATTTTCCCGCCATGTTGTGCGCTGAATAAATGAATTTCATCTTTGTAAAGGTGATAAACACCTTTAAAACGTTTACCCATACCGATTGGCCATGTCATTGGCGCACATTGAATTTTTAAAACGTGTTCCACTTCATCCATCAATTCAATCGGTTCACGTCCTTCGCGGTCCAATTTGTTGATGAACGTTAAAATCGGCGTGGTTCGCAAACGGCAAACTTCCATCAAGTTAATCGTGCGTTCTTCAACGCCTTTTGCCACGTCGATAATCATCAACGCCGAATCAACGGCGGTTAAAGTGCGATAAGTATCTTCCGAAAAATCTTCATGTCCAGGTGTGTCCAGTAGGTTAATCACGCAATCTTTGTGTTCAAACTGCATCACAGATGTGGTGACAGAAATCCCGCGTTCTTTTTCCATTTCCATCCAATCGGAAGTCGCGTGTCGCGCCGCTTTGCGACCTTTTACCGAACCCGCCAATTGAATCGCGCCACCGAATAACAATAATTTTTCGGTCACGGTCGTTTTACCCGCGTCAGGGTGAGAAATAATCGCAAACGTGCGACGGCGTTGTAATTCACTAAGGTTTTGAGGCATTTATAAACTCTAAAAATTAAAAAAGTTCGTTAATAATAATAGGTTTTGTTTTTTACTGGCGGGTAAATTTTTAATTTCGTCCGCCAAATAACGCCGTTCCAATTCTAACGCACGTCGAACCTTCTGCAATGGCGGCTTCTAAATCGTCAGACATACCAAATGAAAAGGTTGTTAAATTTTCATTCTTCAATTTTTTTACGGCAGAAACCAATTTTTGATAGGGTTCGCGTTGGGCAAAAAAATCAATTTGTGGCGCAGGAATTGCCATGACACCGCGCAAACAAAGATTTGGTAATTCTGAAATTTGCAAAATTAAATCGGTTAATTCTTCTAACGAAATTCCCGATTTACTTTCTTCATCGCTGATATTCACTTGCACGCAAATGTTTAATGGCGGTAAAAAATCAGGGCGTTGTGAACTTAATCGTTGCGCTATTTTAAAGCTATCCACGCAATGCACCCAATCAAAATGCGCGGCGATAACTTTTGTTTTATTCGATTGAATTGCGCCAATGAAATGCCACGTTATATCAAACGCGCCAAGTTCTAACTGTTTATCTAATGCTTCTTGGACATAATTTTCACCAAAATGCCGTTGTCCCGCTTGATAAGCACTTACAATAAAACTCGCGGGTTTTGTTTTACTTACTGCAAGCAACTTTACGGAATTTTCATCGCGCTGATAAGTTTGTTCTGCTTCACGAATTCGGGTTTGAATTTGTTTAAGATTGCAAAAAATTGTAGGCATAATGTATTTTATAATTTCAAAGTAAAAGAACATTTAATTTTACCTTTTCCAACTTAACGTGATTTCAAAAAATAATGGATATAGCCGAATTACTTACTTTTTCCTACAAAAACAAAGCGTCTGATTTGCATTTATCCGCCGGTTTGCCGCCAATGATTCGAGTGGATGGCGATATGCGACGTATTAACGTTCCGGCATTAGCGCACAAAGATGTTCATCGTTTAGTTCATGAAATCATGAGCGATAAGCAACGGCAGGATTATGAAAAATTTTTGGAAACCGATTTTTCATTTTCGTTACCGAATGTTGCGCGATTTCGAGTGAATGCGTTTAATCAGTCGCGTGGTGCCGCAGCCGTTTTTCGTACTATTCCTTCGGTGGTACAAAGTTTAGAAGAGCTTAATGCGCCGATTTTTTTTCAAGAATTGTGTAAAAAACCGCGTGGTTTAATTCTTGTCACAGGACCAACAGGTTCTGGAAAATCGACAACGCTCGCCGCTATGATCAATCATATTAACAATAACGATTACGCACATATTTTAACGGTTGAAGATCCAATTGAATTTATACATGAAAGCAAACGTTGTTTAATTAACCAGCGTGAAGTTCATCGCGACACGTTAGGTTTTAAAGAAGCCTTGCGTTCTGCACTGCGTGAAGATCCAGATATTATTTTAGTGGGTGAAATGCGTGATTTAGAAACGATTCGTTTAGCCTTAACCGCTGCTGAAACAGGTCATTTAGTATTTGGTACGTTACATACTACGTCGGCAGCAAAAACGATTGATCGGATTATTGATGTTTTTCCGGCGGCTGAAAAAGATATGATTCGTTCAATGTTATCGGAATCATTACAAGCTGTGATTTCTCAAACGTTGTTAAAAAAAATCGGTGGCGGACGAGTCGCGGCACATGAAATCATGGTGGGAACACCCGCGATTAAAAATCTGATTCGTGAAGCAAAAGTCGCACAAATGTATTCGACAATTCAAAGCAGTCGTCATGATGGAATGCAAACCCTTGATCAGAATATGAAAACATTAGTCGATAAAGGTATTGTGTCCGTGAAAATTGCTGCAACAAAAGCAGTGAATAAAGATATGTTTAATTCCGAATGATAAAAAAATTCAGTTTATCTATTTTCACGCATCTGTGATTAAGGTTTTCGTAACGGTGAATTGACCTTGAGCCGCTTTGCTAGATGCTTTCATTAAGGCTATGCGTAATGCACCGGTTAAACTTGCGCCTAAACCCAATCGCATTGCGAAAGCAGGTAAAATAATCATGGAGGTTACAGCGAGACCAGCTCCAAGTAATAAAGCTGTGTTATTGTGTTTTTTTGTATTAACAGATTTTGTTGTCATGGTTAAAATCTCGATGGTGAATGTGAAAAACCTATAAATTTAGAATTCTTTTGCATTCAATGTGCCAAGAAATAACTCTTTTAATTTCAATTTGTTACATGAAAAAATTTTATAAAAATATAAAAACTGTGTCATATCACGCAGTAAAAATCGTTATTTGCCACAGTTTTTCAAATTCTATTTCTAGTCGTCGGCTGCACACTTTTTCATGACTTGGAATAAACTGTAACAAATATAATTCCGATGGCTGCGAAGCCTTAATCAACGTGTAATTTATGACTGATTTCAACGAAACCTACGAAGCCGACGAAGTAAAACTTAACAAAAAATCCGAATTATCGTTAATTTGGTTTTTACCTTTAATTGCGGTTTTAGTCAGCGGTTGGCTAATTTATAAATCCTTTGCTGAAAAAGGCGAAATTATTACTATTAGTTTCCCGACCGCAGAAGGTTTAGATGTTGATAAAACAAAAATCAAATATCTGGATGTTGAAATCGGTAAAGTAACGGCAATCAATATCAACGACGATTTAAAAACGATTGTCGTGACCGCTCAAATGAATTCTCATTCAACCGATTATTTAAAAACGGATACGCAATTTTGGGTGGTGCGTCCACAAGTTGGTTTAGCGGGAATTTCAGGTTTAGGTACATTACTTTCTGGTGCGTATATTGAACTCAAGCCCGGTTCTGGCGAACACAAACACGATTTTATTGGTTTAGGAAATCCGCCACCGTTAAAAGCAAACGCTGAAGGAAGGCAATTCATTTTAGAAACTAACAATCTCGGTTCTATGAAAACCGGTACGCCAATTAACTTTCACGGCATAACGGTTGGCGAAGTGTTGACGCATGAACTTTCAGCGGCAGCGGATGCAATTCGACTCACCATTTTTATTCATAAGCCTTACGATCAATTTATTCGTAAAAATACCCGTTTTTGGATTGACAGCGGTGTCGATTTGTCCGCCGGCGCGGATGGTTTTAAAGTAAGAACCGGACCGCTGATTTCATTATTGAGTGGTGGCATTGCATTTCGTGCAGCGGCAGAAGACAACATTGAATCAATTCAACCCGAAAATACTTTGTATCCGCTTTATGATACTTATGAAGCATCAACCGAAATTACTTATAACGACACACTGCATTACGTCATGTATTTCAATGGTTCCGTACGCGGATTAACAGAAGGCGCACCCGTGCAATTACGCGGTTATCCGGTTGGAAAAGTATTAAATGTGAGTTTAGAATTAGACGAAAAAACCGCTGAAATTCGCATTCCCGTCATGGTGGAAATTCAACCAGAACGAATTAAAGAAGTAAATCCTAATGTAAAAATTTCGCCAGAAGCCATGCTTAAACAGTTGATTGATAAAGGCTTACGCGCTCAATTACAAACCGGAAGTTTATTGACAGGACAGTTATTAGTCGATTTAGATTTTCATCCTAAAAGTAAAATCACGCTAAACACGACGCAAGGTTTCTATCCTGAATTTCCAACTACTTCGAGTTCACTTGATCAATTTACGCATTCAGCAAATATCATCATGGATAAAATTGCAAAATTACCACTTGATAATTTAACTGAAGAAATCAATAAAACGTTGCGTGGATTACAAGGCACAACTAACGCGGCGACAAGTACATTAAATAGCGTTAAAGGCACAATGGGCGCAGCGGATAAAACACTCGATACGGCACAAAAAGCCTTGAGTAATTTTGAGGCGGGTGCAACAACCCATTATCAGCTTGAGCAATTATTGCAAGAATTAACACAAGCAGCGGGTTCCGTAAAACAACTTACCGATTATTTAGCTCAACATCCCGAATCTGTTGTGCGTGGCAAGACGGAAGAGGAAAGCAAATAACAGAATTACGCTTACGTCGCCGCATATAAGTGTTTGTAAAATTGGTACGGCGTTGGATTCACAACAGTTGGGCGATTCAAAATTAAATCTACTAATAATTGGGCTGAAGCCGGTGCCATGGTTAGCCCATTTCGAAAATGTCCGGCATTTAAACTTAAATTGTGAATTTTAGGATGTCGTCCAATATAAGGGATGCCTTTTTCAGTTGCTGGTCTCAACCCCGCCCAATGTTTAATCATCGGCACATTTTTTAACGCGGGTAATAAAGTCGTTGCAAAACGCATCAATTTTTCGAGTGCTTCAATCGTTAAATCTTTGTGAAAAACATTATATTCCACCGTACTGCCGGCGATAATTTTACCGTCACGTCGCGGAATTAGATATTGATCGTCATCTAAAACAATATGCGTTAATGTGTTAGGTGGCGCATCGAATAATAACATTTGCCCTTTTGCAGCATAAATTTCAGGCGCATCAAAAAAACCAATCAAATGTTGTTGAAAAATTGATCGTGTCCATGCGCCGGTTGTCATGATAATTTCTTTTGTAGAAATTTTTCCCTGTGAACTGTGTACATCGCAAATGTTTTGATTATGTAACGTAAACGAAGTGAGTTCACAATTTTCAATTAACCGCGCCCCTTTATTCAAAACATCTTGTTTTAAGGCTTTCAATAAACAGGGATTTCTAATTTGAGCAATTTCAGGCAAAAAAACGGGATTGTGCAAATCAGCTGTTAAATTTTCAAAAAATAACGCATCAGCGACTTCGGTTTTGATTTCATATTTATGACACCAATTTTGAGCCGCTTCGGCATCGGGATTTTGTGTAATCAATAAGCCGCTTTGCTCCCATTCGCAATCAATTCCGGTATTTTCATATAAATTTTCGGCAAGTTTTGGATAACATTTCAAACTCGGTAACACGAGAGCTGTAATAGCTTGTGCTTGTCGCCATGGATAAAGCGGCGATAAAATTCCACCGCCTGCCCAAGAGGCTTCTTGTCCGCAGAGATTTTTTTCTAAAATAGTGACAGATGCCCCTGCGTTAAGAAATTCTCGCGCCGTCATCAATCCTATTACACCCGCACCAATAATTGTAATGTCTGAACTTTCCATTTTTAGCCTTTAACAAATAATGCCATCGATTCAACATGACCTGTGTGAGGGAACATATCCATCACGCCCGCTTTGACTAATTTGTAACCCAATTCATTAACCAAAATTCCAGCATCACGCGCCAGCGTTGATGGATTACACGAAACGTAAACAATTTGTTGTGGTTGCCAACGTTTCAAATGGTGCAGAATTTCTGACGCACCCGCCCGCGATGGATCAAGCATAATTTTATTATATTGACGATTTACCCAAGGCATCGCACTAATATCGAGTGTTAAATCTGCCGCATAAAATTGGACATTTTCAATGTTATTGTGACGCGCATTTTCTTTGGCGTGATTTACCAGCGGCTGATCCCCTTCAACGCCCACTACGCTGCCCGCGTATTTAGCCAATGGCAAGGTAAAATTTCCCAAACCACAAAATAAATCCAACACATTATCGTCTTTAGTTAATTGCATCGTGTCTAATACGCGGTTAATCATTTGGCGATTGATGCCATAATTTACTTGCGTGAACATAGCAGGACGAAATTTGAATTCGATACCATGATCAGGGAGCGCGTAAGTCAACATGACTTCGGGTTCACCATCAAGCGGCGCGATTGTATCTGGACCTTTCGGTTGCAAACATAAACTGATGTCATGTTTATGGGCGAAAATTCGCATTTTTTCTTTATCTTCTAACGTCGGTGGCTCAAGGATGCGAATGGCTAAGACGCATTTTTCATCACCAATCGCGACTTCGATTTGCGGGATTTTGTCCCGAATGGTTAAATCATGAATCATTTCGCCTAACTCAATTAGGCGCGTCCCAACAATAGGGTGCATCACTGCACAACTGTTGATTTCAGCTAAATAAGGATTTCGACGTTCGCGAAAACCGACTAAAACGCGATTTTTTTTAGCAACATATTTCACGCCCATTCGCGCTTTTCGACGATAACCCCAATGCTCACCGACTAATGGCGACCATAATTCAGGGGTTTCTACTTTGCCAATTCGTTTGAATTGTTCGAGTAATAAACCTTGTTTGATTTGAATTTGAGCGGTGACTTCGACGTGTTGAAAACTGCATCCTCCACAAACGCCAAAATGCGGACAAGGCGCATCAACACGAACGTCAGCGCGAGAAAGTAAATTGACGACTTTTCCTTCGGCGTAATCTTTGTGGCTATCGGTATAAATAAATTCAACTTGTTCCGTTGGTAAAGCCTCGTCAATAAAAACGACCTTACCATCAACGTGTGTTACACCACGCCCATCATGGGCTAGCGATTCGATGGTAGCGAGTGTTGGAATGTCTGAAAACGTTTTTTTGCGACTGCGGATTCTTTTTGCCATGTTAAATGTGTTTGGTTGTGAATAAAAAATAACATAATTACCGTAATCATAAATCCGTTCGCCTAAAAGATGTAGGATTTATTTTTCACAACAGCGAAAAAATTCTTGGTGAAATGCCGAAAAATCTATTCAAAGATAACAACAACCACCCACTTTTTAGTCGGTGGTTGTTTGATGTTTGTGATGGATTACAAACCGAATGTTGTATCCAAACTGCCGTTGGAATTGTAGCGAGCCAGAGCAAAATCAACACCATCCGTGCCTTCGCTTGTTCCCGTTAAAATGATTTTTCCGTCGCTTTGTAACGCCATGCTGTAAGCATAGTCAGTGGTTGTTGTACCTACATCTAACGTTAATTTACCGTCCGTGTCGAAAGTTGTGTCTAATGCTCCGGTTGAATCATAACGTACTAACGTAAAATCACCGTTTGACGTGCCGCCTACTAAGATTTTGCCATCTAGTTGAACGAGAACTTTATAAGCGGCATCAGTTGTATTAACACTAGAGATGACATTGATGTTAGTTGTGACTTTTCCGTCTGTATCAAAAGTTGTATCTAATACGCCTGCAGATGTATAGCGAACTAATGCAAAATCACCCGCTGAACTTCCTGCGACCAAAATTTTGCCATCTGATTGAAGTGCAACGCTATACGCAGCATCCACACTTGATGAACCAATATCTGTGGTAAGTTTTCCATCCGTATCGAAAGTTGTATCTAATGCGCCCACTGAATCATAACGTACTAACGCAAAATCGCCATTTGATGTTCCCGCCGCAATAATTTTTCCGTCACTTTGAACTACGATACTTGAAATCGAATCTATGGTACTTCCTAAATCGGTTGTGACTTTTCCATCTGTATCGAAAGTTGTATCTAATGTACCGGTTGTTGTTAAATAACGCGCTAATGCAAAATCACCATTTGAACTACCACCTATTAAGATTTTTTCTGCAACAGGAGTTACAGCCGGTTGAATTGCCATCGCATAAGCAGAATCGATGCTAGCCGTTCCAATGTCGGTTGTGACTTTTCCGTCTGTATCAAACGACGTATCTAACGCGCCAACGGAATCATAACGAGTTAATGCAAAATCCGAAGTCATCACGCCACCAACGTATTTTTGCGTGGTACCCGCCACTAAAATTTTGCCGTCACTTTGAACGGCAATTGCTTGACCTTCATCGTTTCCACCAAAAGTAGTTGTTAATTTTCCATCTGTATCAAATGTTGTATCTAACGCGCCATTCACGCCATTTTGACGAGTTAACGCAAAATTACCCTCTGAACTACCACCCACTAAAATTTTGCCATCCGCTTGCAGAATCGCACCGCGTGCAAAGTCATCGCCATTTAATGCCGTCGTTGTTTTCCCACTTTTTATAACGGTTGTGTTAGTCAGCACGAGTTCTGGAAAAGAAGCCGCTGCGTTACCATACTTGTCTTCCAGTTTTGATATAGGCGATACGACGGTAGCAGGTGCAGCATAGGCGATTGTTATATTACTTTCATTATAAGCAATAGGTTTGGTAAGTTTTAGTGTTACCGTTTTTGCATCTCTATCTGCAATAGCAGATGTAACAACGTCTGCTATTCCATCTACTTTTACAGTAAATGCCGTAGTTGTTAAATTCGTCGTTGCTGGCACAACTTCAGCGACAACTGGTGTCACACCGACTGCTGAAGCAGGTGTTGTGATTTTGTTTAATGTTTCGTTATAAGTAATCACAACTGTGTCGTCGTGAACAACAGTTGTTGAATAAATTGGTGGTGTTATATCGAGCGTATTATTTGTCACAGTTGATATAGCGGCAGCTGAATTGCCAGCGAGATCCTTAATTCCACCGCCAGAAATTGTGACGGTTTGACCATTTTGAACATTATTCGCTAAAACTAAGGCGATTGTTTTATTTGTTGGGTCAACAACTGTATTCGTGACACCATTTGCCGAGCCGCCACTTGTTACAGTGAAACTTGCTGTAGAAGTAACCGCTTCATTGTAAGTGAGTAACAAGCTATTACCTGTTGCCACAGCAGAAACCAAAGTTGGAGCTATCGAATCTGATGGGGTTGTGGTGGTGGTATTCGTCATCGTTGCTGTTGTTGCTGGCAAAACAGGGAGCGTTGATGTTGAAAAAGTAGCTACGTCATTGCCTGTGCTGTCTTGGATAGCATTGATGTCATTTTTTGTAGCATCGTCGGTGTAAGTTAATCTAACGCCTTTTCCCACTTGAATAGGTGTGGCTAAGGTTAATTTAACCGTTTTATCAACGGCATTAACAGCGACCGCAGTGACCGGATCCGGTATTTCATCGTTAAACACAGCAAAATTGCTGAAATAGTTTGTGGTCGCATTTTTAAGAACGGTTGTTGTACTTAACAAACTCGCATCCGAAAAATTTAATGTAATTTCACTACCATTTGCGACAGCTGTAGTGAAAACAGGTGGAAGAATGTCTATTGGCGTTGCATTTGTAACGGTTTGCACAGTGAGTGAAAGCGCGTCATTTCCGCTCGCATCTTGAACAGCATTAACATCGTTATCAACGGTTGGATCGGTGTACGCCACGCTAACGACTTGAGCGTTTAAAATAGGATTTGTTAATCCTAATGTAATTGTTTTTGCATTAGGACTAACAAAAACGCTTGTAACCGGATTATCAACTGCTGTTGCAGTTGGTCCAACTTTTACAGAAAAAGCACTGCCTAATGGTGCGGCATCACTTAGTGCATCTGTTTCTGTGTAACTCACGACTAAAAAACTACCATTAACCGTTGCGCTTGCAAAAACCGGCGCGACGCTATCTATTGTGTTGTTCATAACTGGTTGCGGTGCAAGCGAAATCGCATCATTTCCAATGGCATCTTGAATTGCGTTTGCATCATTTGCAGCGGTTGGATCGGTATAGGCGACTGTGACCGCTTGCGACGGTTTGACTGCTGTGGTCAAAGTAAGTTTTATTTGTTTCAATGCCGCATCAACGGCAACAGCGGTCACAGAATTAGCCACGCCCGCATTCATAACAGTAAAAGCCGCTTTATCCGCAGTGGTGGCATTGAGTAAATTTGCATCGCTGTAATTCATTACAAGTGTATTGCCAACCACATTTGCAGAACTAAAAACAGGGGCAGCAGTATCGTAAACTGTGACATTTGTAACGGTTTGAGCGGCGAAAGTCGCCACATCATTTCCAGAAACATCTTGAAGTGCGCCTAAATCATCAACGGCAGTCGGATGCGTGTAAGCCACTGTAAATTTTTGATCACTGGTAATCGCATTTGTTAATGTTAACGTGGTCGTTTTTGCAACACTATCAATACTGACGGCTGTAACGGGATTAGCTGTTGTACCTTCTAATACGCTAAAGGAAGCTGGTAGAACAACGGATTTATTATCAAGAGAACCGGTGTCGGCATAATGAACAACTAATTTATTTCCATCTATGGTTGCGGATTCAAATGCTGGTGCGGTTATATCCGTTGCTGGAATTTCATTGACAATTGTTGATAATTTACCTTCATTGACTTGTAAGGAAATTTTTTTATCTGGAAATTCAATAACCGTCGTTTTATAGGTGATGTCATCGAACGGAAGTGTTGCGACAAGCACGCCATCTTTTTTAATTTCAACGATACTTTTATCTACATCAGGAAAATACTTGTAATTTGCACTCGGTGACAAAAATTTCAGTTGAATTTTAGAGGCAAAGCTAGGCGTTAATTTGGACAAATTTATATTTGCCGTCGCTGACAAATCAACTGTCAATCCATAATCATCATAGTTTTCAGCGCGTAACGTGTATAACGTTGCGTCACCATTTAAGGTTAGTTTTTTGTCTTTAGATTCAAGGTAAATACGCATTTTTTTATCTCGGGTTAATTTAACGTTCATTTAGCGCGGAATTTTTCGGCTAGAATTTTAATGCTTAACTAGACGTAAATTTAGCGGGCTTTTGAGAATTGTTGGTTTATCTTAATTTTGTATTTTTCTGTTATTTCACAGTCGTTTCAAATGCTCGCCAAAATAGCGTAGCAGTTTGGTGAGCGTTATTCACGTCTTTTAATTGTTCAGAAAAGCGGTCATCGAATGGAGTTATCGGCAATTAAAATGATTTTAGAAAATTTTATCCGAAAGATATGTTAATGAGTATTTTTGTGAAAACGTTATTTTTCGTATGATGACACCGAAAAAATAACTCACTAAAATCATAATACGGAGATAACAATGAAAAAAAACACCACTTTCACAAAACCAAAAAAAACAGCCCAAACCTCAATTTCCGCGCCATTACAAACTGAAATTAACACGGTCGCCGCGCTTTATAATCAACGCCAATTTGTTGAAGCGGAAACCGCTGCACGAGAGTTAATTCAACGTTTTCCAAAACACGGTTTTGGTTGGAAAGTATTAGGTGCGGTATTGCAATCTGTTGGTAGAATTAGCGAATCCATTGAAGCGAAACAAACTGCGGCGGATTTATCGCCCAACGACGCGGAAGCGTGGAGCAATTTAGGCAACACTTATCAAGAGCAAAATCGTTTAGAAGACGCTGAAAAATGTTTACGGCAAGCGGTGAAAATTTCACCCAATCTCGCTGTCGCACACAATAATTTGGGTATTACGTTAGAGAAATTAAAACGCCTAAATGAAGCGGAATTATGTTATCAACAAGCAATTTCATTACGTCCCGATTATGCGGAATCTTATTATAATTATGGCGTTACGTTGCAAAAATTAGAGCGTTTCGATGAGGCAGAAAAAAATTATCGTCAAACAATTTCACTTTCACCCAGCCCAAAAGCGCACAGCAATTTGGGATTAGTGTTAAAAAACAAATCGCAATTTCTCGAATCCGAACAGCATTTTTTAGCGGCGTTGCAACTCGACCCGCAATTTATCGATGCACATTATAATTTTGGTTTGTTGCTACTTTTATTGGGACGATTAAAAGAAGGTTGGGCGCAATATCAATGGTTTTATCATCCGCAAAATACCAATCCGAGCAAACCAAATCAGCCAAATTTAACCGCACCACAATGGCAAGGCGAACCATTGCAAGGTAAAACAATTTTGATTCATTCAGAACAAGGTTTTGGTGACATGATTCAATTTGTGCGTTATGCCGAACATTTAAAAGCGCATGGTGCAACGGTTTGGGTATTGGTGACAACACCGCTGGTGGAATTATTTAAAACGATTCCGTGGATTGACCGCGTTTTAAACAACGGCGAACAGCATCAAACGACATTTGATTTTTGGGTTTTTCCGTTGGCGTTGTCGTATTGGTTTCAAACAACCCTCGAAACGATTCGTGTCAATGTGCCGTATTTGTCTGCCGACGAAGCAAAAATTATTTGGTGGCGCGATTGGTTGAATTCGCAAATTCCGGCAGAAAATAAAAAAGTCGGTTTGGTTTGGGCAGGAAATCCCGTGCATTCAAACGACGCAAATCGTTCGATTGATTTTGCTGAATTAACCGCATTTTCAAATGTTAAAAATGTCACGTTTGTGAGTTTGCAATTAGGTGAAAAAGCGCAAAAAGAATTAGAAAATTGCCCTGAAAATGTCACAATTTTAGATGCTGCGCCACACATTAAGGATTTCACCGATACGGCGGCATTATTAAGCGCGTTAGATTTATTGATGACGGTCGATTCTGCACCGGCGCATTTAGCCGGCGCATTGAATTTACCTGTTTGGACATTAGTCACAAAAGTACCCGATTGGCGTTGGTTGTTAGAACGTAACGATTCCGTTTGGTACAACAGCACGCGCTTGTTTCGTCAACCCGAAATCGGCGATTGGGCGAGCGTGTTGCATGACGTAAGAACAGCGTTGGAAATGTTGTAATGGACAATAATTTTGTTCATTGGTTTCGTGGTTCAACGCCGTATATTCAAGCGCATCGCAATAAAACCTTTGTTATCAATTTTGGTGGCGAAGCACTGCAAGATAATTCGTTTCAAAATCTCATTCACGATTTTGCGTTATTAAACAGTTTAGGCATTCGGCTCGTTTTGGTTCATGGTATTTGTCCACAAATCGATGCCCGTTTGCAAAAATTACATCATCCGGCTCGATTTCATAATCGTTTGCGAATCACAGATGGCGTGGCGTTGCAATGCGTCAAAGAAGCCGCCGGTTTAGTGCGCGTTGAAATTGAAGCCTTGCTTTCAATGGGTTTAGCGAATTCACCGATGGCAAATGCGGAACTCAAAGTCGCCTCCGGCAATTTTATTGTTGCCAAACCGATTGGCGTAATTGATGGCGTGGATTACGCAAACACGGGCGAAGTGCGGCGAATAAATAGCGCGGCAATTCACGCCCAACTTGAACAAAATAATCTCGTGTTAATTTCACCGATTGGTTATTCACCCAGCGGCGACGTGTTTAATTTATCCGCCGAACAGGTCGCCACCGCTGTGGCGATTGCGTTGAAAGCCGAAAAATTGATTTTCTTAACCGAAGAAAGTTGTGTCGATGAAAATGGCAATTTGATAGCTCAATTAACGACCGATGAATTAAAGCAAATGCCGCCGCAATTCGTGTTAAATGCCGCAATGGAAAGTTGTGAAGCCGGCATTGCGCGAGTGCATTTATTGAATCGCCACATTGATGGCGCGTTATTACAAGAACTTTTCACTCGTGACGGCGTGGGAACGTTAATCAGTTCTGCGCCGTATGAAATTTGCCGCGCTGCCACCTTAAATGACATTGGCGGCATTTTAGAATTGATAAAGCCGTTGGAACAACAAGGCATTTTGGCGAAACGGTCACGCGAAAAAATCGAAATGGAAATTGCTGATTATGTCGTGATTGAACGCGACGGTTTAATTATTGGTTGTTCGGCGTTACACGTTAACGCGCTGGAACGTTGTGCGGTTTTGGCGTGTTTGGCGGTGCATTCCGATTATCGCGGTGGCGCACGCGGACAACGTTTATTTTCAACCGCTTTAAATTTAGCAAAAACCCAACAGGCGAAAAACGTTTTTGTATTATCCACGCAAACCGTGCAATGGTTCGTTGAACGCGGTTTTGAACATTGTGAATGGTCGCTCGTCCCCGATTTTTTGAAAGCTCTTTATAATCCAAAGCGAAATTCTAAAATCCTTTTCAAATTCCTTGGGTAATTACAGATGCAATCTTTATTACAACTTTCCGATTTACATATTTTAGAAACACCTGAAAAAACATTATTAGGCATTAAAACCGAACAGTATTTTCATGCCGTTTTAGCACACGCTTTTGCTCAAAAATCCAATTACGATTTGATTTTATTAACCGGCGATTTGGCGCAAACGCCTTGCAACGCAAGTTATGCGCGGATTTTACAAAAAATTGAAGAATATAAAATTCCGACTTTATGTTTGGCAGGCAATCACGATAATTATTCATTGATGCAACAAATTTTCAATACGCCACAAGTGACTTGTGATAAACAAATGCGGCTCGGAAAATGGCAAATCATCATGTTGAACAGTCAAATTATCGGCAGCGCGGCGGGGCGATTAGCGCAAACGGAATTGGCGTTTTTAGAAACCTGTTTAAAAGAAAACAGCGATTTGTTTACGTTAATCGCCGTGCATCATCATTGTTTGCCAACAAATAGCCGCTGGATTGACACCATAAACATTGAAAATAATCACGCATTTTTAGACATCGTGGCGCGTTATCCCAACGTGCGCGTGATTACCACGGGGCATATTCATCAAGCAATGCACAAAAATTTTGGTGATGTAGTGGTTTTAGGTACGCCTTCAACGTGTTTTCAATTTGTGCCAGATAGCGCAGATTTTACCGTGGATAGAACCCCATCCGGTTATCGAATGATTGATTTATACGACGACGGAACAGTGAAAACAAACGTTTATCGCATCGCGGCGACAATGATAGAATTGGAAACTATGCACAGTTACTAATTACAATCCAAAATAAAAACATTTCAATTTTAAAAAAGGCGAAAACCATGCAAAAACCCCTTTTCAAACTCTCAACGCTCGCGCTGGCTTTGGCGACAACATTCACCGCGCCGGTTTTTGCTGGTGGATTTACAAACACCACTGGCGGTTTTACGAATAACGGCGACGGCACAGTCACCGACACAAAATCCGGTTTAGTTTGGCAAGCCTGCGCGGTCGGGCAAACGTTCAACGCCTCAACAGGAAATTGCGACGGCGCGGCAAAAACTTACACCTACACCGATGCACTCGCACTCACCAGCAATTTCGGCGGACAAACTGATTGGCGCGTGCCAACCATTTCAGAATTACAAAGCCTCGTCGATTTAAAAAAGACGAATCCCAGTATTAACAAATCTCTTTTCCCTAATCCCCCAGCCAATTGGTTTTGGTCTTCCTCGCCTAATGCTAGCAATGGTAGCAATGCGTGGTTCGTCGATTTCGGCTACGGCTATTCGAACTACGACTACTTTAAGGGCTACGACAGTAGTGTTCGGTTGGTGCGCGGGTCGGGTGACAGTGTTTTTTCCCTTTTGTCTTTAAAAGATTTCGTGGATAACGAAGACGGCACCGTGACACATACTAAAACCGGATTAACGTGGCAACGTTGCGCGGTCGGACAGACATGGAGTGACGGCTATTGTGATGGGAAAGCTGCCACCTACAAACAAGAAGACGCGGCAAAATTGACCAGTGATATGAGTGGACAATCTGATTGGCATTTACCCAGCTTGCGCGAATTACAAACGATTGTGGATTATTCAACTTCCCAACCTGCCACGAATTTGATTATTTTCCCTAATGCACCGAGCAATAAATTTTGGACGACAACACCGAAGGCAGAAACAACTGATAATTTTTGGTATGTAGGTTTTGATTATGGTCAGAGTAGCTACACATCGAAAACGACGGCATATTCAGCCCGTCTCGTTCGTGGCTCGTTAAATTCTAGTGGCGCAACAACAACGCCAGCACAAACACCAACAATCTCAACGCCAGTTACGACGGGTTCGGTTGATTTGTCTTCAACATTAAGCGCAAATCCAAGCCCCGCACAAATTGGCGGCGATTTAACCTACAGCGCAACCATTACAAATAAAGGCACGGCGACCGCGACCGGAACGCAAGCGACGTTTTTCCTTGCGCCGCGTTTTATGACGTTTAAAAATTCGTCCGAGAATTGCGAAGAAACGGGTTTGAGTGTGGTTTGCCAAATTGGAAATTTAGCGGCTGGCGCGAATGTGACCAAAACGATGACCGTGACATTGAAAAAAGCGGGCGGAATTAGTTCGAGTGTGTCGGCAAAAGCGAATGAAAAAGACGCGAATCCAGTGGATAATATCGGGAAAGTGACGACCGGTGTGAAGAAATAACCGATGTTACGCAGTTGGTGAACTAAAGCACCTCCCCCAGCCTTTCAGGCTGCCCCCTCCAAAGGGGGTTAAAGATTAAAAAGCAATGGCTTTTGATTTTAATGGTTTCCCCCTTTGGAGGCGCAGCCGCGATAGCCGCAGGGGGAGAGCGAAGCGAGGAGGCTTGCTTTAAAGTTTGCGAACAACAGAGAATTTAACTGACCGTGCGAAATTCCCCACCCAAGCCTATCAGCTCTGGGTGGGGATGGATAGCACTCCTTCCGCGAAGCGGCTTTTGATTTTCTTATTCATACTGTAAAATTGCCGTGTGCTTACATTGTTTGTCATCGAAAACCAAGAGGCTCACAATGTGTGAAAAGCAAACCTATTTGCA
>CAIQZX010000065.1 GCA_903876445.1 uncultured Pseudomonadota bacterium
CGTCAACTGAAATTCTTGCACCACTTTTTTTAAGGTGAAATTACTGTAAGCCACTTTTTTTACCCAAACATCTCAATCAAATTTTTAATGCCTGACATCAACACATCAATTTCAGCCTTCGTGTTATACATTGCAAACGACGCGCGAGCCGTTGCTGGGACGTTATAAAAATCCATTACAGGCATCGCGCAATGATGACCCGCCCGAATCGCAATGCCTAAACTATCCAACATTGTGCCAATATCATGCGGGTGAATTTTTCCTAATGTGAACGAGAGAATTGCGCCTTTTTCTTTTGCTTCACCAATAATTTTCAAACCGTCAATTTTCAACGCTTCTTGCATCGCGTAAGCCAACAATTCCGCTTCATGCGCCGCAATCGCTTCCATGCCAATTGAATTCAAATAATCAATCGCAGCACCTAAACCAATCACTTCAGCAATGCTTGGGGTTCCTGCTTCAAATTTATGCGGCAAACCTGCATAAGTGCTTTTTTCAAAGGTTACAGTGCGAATCATATCGCCACCACCTTGATACGGCGGCATCGCTTCGAGTAACGCTTGTTTGCCATATAAAACGCCCACGCCCGTTGGCGCGTAAAGTTTATGACCTGAAAAAACGTAGAAATCACAATCCAACTTCTGCACATCGACAGGCGTATGCGGAATGGCTTGTGCGCCGTCGAGTAAAACAGGAATGTTTTGCGCGTGCGCGAGTTCAATAATTTTTTCGACAGGATTTATTGTTCCGAGTGCATTTGACATGTGAACGACTGAAACCAATTTCGTTTTTGAATTCAACAACGCTTCGAATTCACACATCAGCAATTCACCCGCCACATTCATTGGCGCGACTTTCAAAATCGCGCCTTTTTCTTGGCAAAGCATTTGCCACGGCACGATGTTGGAATGATGTTCCATTGCGGTGATAATAATCTCGTCACCTGCGTGGATATTGGCTTTACCGTAAGTTTGCGCGATTAAATTTATTGCATCTGTCGCGCCACGCACAAAAATAATTTCTTTTTCACTTTGCGCGTTGATAAACGTTTTCACTTTTTCACGCGCCGCTTCAAACAAATCCGTCGAACGCACGCTCAACGTGTGAACACCACGATGCACATTCGCATAATCGTGACTGTAAAGTTTGATGATGCTATCAATAACCGCTTGCGGTTTTTGGCAGCTTGCCGCGTTGTCTAAATAAACTAGCGGTTTGTTACGAATTTTTTCGTTTAGAATCGGAAAATCAGCGCGAATTTTTTCAATTGGATAGGTCATATTTTTTGAGTGATTGCGTAAAAATTAGGCTTATTTTAGAGGTGTTAAAATGTTGAGTAAAGTAGTTGGTTTTAACTAACCGTGTGAAATTCCCCACCCAGAGCTGATAGGCTTGGGTGGGGATGGATAGAACGCCTTCCGCGAAGCGGCTTTTGATTTTCTTATTCATACTGTAAAATTCCTGTGCGCTTACATTGTTTGTCATCGAAAACCAAGGGGCTGACAATGTGCGAAAAGCAAACCTATTTGCAATCTAAACC
>CAIQZX010000066.1 GCA_903876445.1 uncultured Pseudomonadota bacterium
ACAAAAATTTTCGCTGTAAGTTGGGCGTTTTGAAAACAGCCACCACTTAACACGATAGCTTTTTGATTCGCTCGTTGAGCAATTTCAAGGCTGATTTTTGCCAACGTATTATGAAATTTTGCCGCGCAATAATTTCTTGATTGCGATTTTTTATCTGTTAAAAGTTGCTCAATCATCGGTTGCCAATCAATTATTTTTTTGCTAATTTCAAAAGGATAAAAATCATTCGTTTTAGATTTTGCCGCGCAGGATTCCAGCAACATTGCCGCGTGACCTTCATATTGATTAACGTGGCAAATCTCCAATAAACTTGCCACAGCATCAAATAAACGCCCAACGCTGCTGGTTTTTGGGCAATTCAAATTTTTAGTTAAAGCAATTTTTAATACACTTTTTTCAGTTTGTGAAAAATCAAAATCTATTTTTTCAAAAGCCGCTTCGCCATAGCAACAAAACAACAAACCTAGTGCGGCGCGACGTGGTTCTTGAATCGCTTTCGAGCCGCTAACTAATGGAAATGGGTGAAAATAGGCGAAACGTTCAAAACCTTTTTCATCAATTAGCAAAAATTCACCGCCCCAAATTGTGCCGTCCAAACCAAATCCCGAACCATCAAAAACAATTCCTAACACGGGTGGCAACACATTATTTTCAGCCATACACGAAAGCGCGTGGGCGTAATGATGTTGAACCGCGTGTTTTTCGATATTTAAATTTGCCGCAAAGTGACTGCTCACATAATCGGGATGCAAATCGTGCATCACTCGCAACGGTTCAAAAGCATAAGATTTTTGTAAATCCGCAAGTGTTTTTTCAAATTGCTGGCGCGTCGCTTCGGAATCCAAATCGCCTAAATGCTGACTTAAAATCGCTTGATTATTATGGCTAATCGCAATGGTGTTTTTCATTTGTCCACCGACAGCAAGCGTGTTAGGCATAATTGCATTTATTTTTATTGGCAATGGCGCAAAACCTCGCGCACGTCGCAAAACCGTCATTTTTCCATGAATTTCCCGCACAATCGAATCATCGAGCGGGCGTAAAATCGCACGATTGTGAACCAAAAAATAATCAGCAATATCAGCTAAATTTTCTAATGCTTGCGTGTTATCGATGCAAATCGGTTCATTGGTGCGATTGCCACTTGTTGCGACAATTGGCGAACCGAAATCATACAATAACAAATGATGTAATGGCGAATACGCCAACATCACGCCAAGCAACGATTGTTGCGGAGCGACGGATTTGGCAATATCGGAAAATTCACGACGTTTTAATAAAACGATCGGCGCAGCCGATGATATTAACGCCTTTTTTTCAAGCTCTGAAATATCACAAAGTTTTTCTGCGTCGAGAAATGTTCTAACCATTAACGCAAATGGTTTCATTGGGCGTTTTTTTCGTTCGCGCAAACGCTGAACTGCTGTTTGATTTGTCGCATCGACAACTAATTGATAACCACCAATACCTTTTAACGCAATGATTTTTCCTGCTTTTAATGCTTTAATCGCCGATTCCAAAGCGTCTTCTTTTTCAGCGATAAAATTTCCAAAATTATCCAAAAAAGAAAGTTGAATGCCACATTTTGGACAGGCAATAGTTTGTGCGTGAAAACGGCGATTATCCATTGTTCGATATTCGCTTTCACAATCAGAACACAAAATAAATTCTGCCATGCTGGTGTTTTCGCGGTCATAAGGTTGGCGCGTCGCGATGCTGTAACGTGCGCCACAACTGCAACAACTGGTGAACGGATAACGAAAATAACGACTTTTTGGATTAAAAATATCTTCAACGCATTCGGGACACGTCGCAATATCGGGCAATGAAAAAGCAAAAGTTTGAGAATTAGAAACGCTGGGGACAATTTCAAATTGACTAAAATTTTGAAGCGGCTGAGAAGTAATTTTTAAATCGTGAATTTCCGCAAATGGCGGTAATTCGTTTTGAAGTGCATCGAGAAATTCTTGCTGTTGAATTTGTAAACCTTCAACTGAAATTAAAACGCCTGTTGATGTGTTTTTAATCCACCCATTTTGTAAAAATCGCGTCGCTAAACGTGCCACAAATGGACGAAATCCAACGCCTTGTACGATGCCTTGGATTTCAATTTGTGAATGAGCCAACATTAAAATTTAATCCATGTTCAAACGGGGGAAAAATAATTTAAATATCGTACCTTCCCCCAATTTTGAATCGACAATAATATGACCATTTGCTTGATGAACTAAACCACTTACTACTGAAAGCCCTAATCCTACGCCCTCACCAACCGGTTTTGTGGTGAAAAATGGATCAAATACTTTCAAAAGCGTTTCGGAATCCATTCCGCAACCATTATCGGAAACTCTTAATTTGGTAAATGAACCTTTTATTTCATTGCCGCACGCTGCACAATGTAATCCATCTAATTGCGTCATTTGCAATGAAATGTCCACACGTCCATTTTCCATGTTTTTGATGGCATAATGTGCATTATTCACCAAATTACTCATTATTTGATTTAAACCCATCGTGCCTATTGTTATGTTTTCTGAACAGGACGATATAGTTAAAATCGTTTTCGCGTATTCTTTCTCATCCAAGCGAGATAAAACATCATTGATAACATCGCCGGTTGGTTTAATATCAATTTTTTGTCCTTCGTTAAAATCATGTTGATTGCAATAAACAAGCATCTTTTCAATTAAACGGCTCGCTTTTTTAACGCCTTTTTCAACCGCAGACAAATTTTGACCTAAATTACCTTTAAAATTATCATCGCCAATATCTTCAACAATCATTTGGCTTATTTCAGTGTAACCACCGATAACACCTAAAATGTTATTAAATTCATGCGCTACGCCAGCGGTAAATTGCCCCATGCTGCTAATTTTTTGCAGATACGATAATTGATTGCGGAGTTTTTCGGCTGTCGCGCGTTGTTTATCTTGTACTTTTTTAATTGCTAAATGTCTTTTAATTCGCGCCAAGGTAACTTCAGCCTGAATGGGTTTTGTAATGTAATCGACTGCTCCAAGATTAAAACCTGAAATCTCATCATCAACTTCATTTTTAGCCGTAAGAAAAATAATTGGAATATCGGCAGTTTTCAAATCGGCTTTCAAAAGCTCACAAACTTCATAGCCATCCATTTCTGGCATCATAACATCTAAAAGAATCAAATCAGGTGGTGAATCTGAACGAGCGATTTTCAAACCTTTTTCACCCCGATTAGCTACTTGAACGATATATTTATCTTCGAGCAAATTACTCATAATAATCAGATTGTCTGGCGTATCATCAACGACAAGAATTGTTTCTTTGTCAGTCGGTTCGTTAATTAAAGGCATTTCGTTCTCCCTAGGAAATTTTATTATTTTTTTTGTGATTAGATTCCAAGTTCTGTAATCCGTTCTTCGAGAAACTCTAAGGCTTCATCTAAATCAAACTGTTTTACTGCACGATCTATTTTTGAAAATGCTTTTGTTCCTAAAACACAACGTAATAAATCAAAATTATCTTCTATCAATGCCCCCGATTTGCTGCTATAGGCAGCAAGCAATTCTTTTAATTGCTTAATCACTTCAGGAGCTTTACTCATGTCAACGGTTTGGGTGATGTGGGCTTCTTCGGCTGGTAATCCATTTTTTATTTTAGAAACCATCTCATCAAGCATTTTTGAAAATGCGGTAAGTTTAACGTCGATGTTCTTGATGTCACCATTATGAATCATATTCTCTAATTCGGCTGCCGTATTTTGTAGCAGAGTTGCTCCTATGTTGCCACTCATTCCTTTAATCGTGTGGGTAAGACGCTCTGCAGTCGAATAATCACTCGCGTTTAACGCGGTTCTAACTTCCTCTACCACCGTATCTTGATTGCTAATGTATTTGCGTAATATGTTCAAATAAAGTGTTCTATTACCTAATACGCGCTGCAAACCAAGTTCAACATCAAGGTTTTTGATAACTAATAAATCATTTAAGTTGATTTCCGGAGTGGATTTTACGGCATCGGTTTGTTCGGATTCAGCTGTTTCTTCAGCACCATCAATGGGTTTAATCCATGTAAGCAACGCATTAAATAATTCTTCAGGATCAATCGGTTTTGAAATATGATCTTGCATTCCTACGCTTAAACATTTTTCTTTATCTTCCTGTCGAGCATTTGCCGTCATTGCAATAATTGGCAACACATCTAAAGTTTGATTTTTACGAATTTCAGTAGTCGCTGTTACGCCGTCCATCACTGGCATTTGCATATCCATTAAAACAATGTCGTAATGCTTCATGCTAACCATATCAACGGCTTCTTTACCGTTATTCGCGATGTCTAAATCAAAATCTCCCGACTCTAATAAACCACACACAACTTCTTGATTAAGGTCATTATCTTCCGTTAGTAAAATTGATGCGCCTTTAATAGCGATTAACTTTTCTATTAAATTTGACGTGTTACGTTTTGTACTTTGTTGTTTCACTTCTCCATCATTGAACGCCAACATGATTGAATTGAGCAATGTGGAAGAATTAACAGGTTTTATCAAAATACATTCAACACCAACTTTTGCCGCATCATCTATGACATCATCACGTCCATAAGCAGTCACCATGACGATTTTGGGAATTTGCTCCATTTCAAGTAGATGTATATTACGAGCGGTTTCTAAGCCGTTCATAACAGGCATTTTCCAATCAATAAAGATAATATCGAACGGCTTATGATTTTTTGCAGCTTGCCCAATCACTTTTATCGCTTCTTCGCCGGATTCTACTTGCGTTACAAAGAAAGACATTTGATTCAACTGTTCGGATAACACCTGACGCGCTGTGAAATTATCATCGACAACAAGGGCTTTATAGCCGCGTAAATCTATCGTTGATTTTTGAATACTTTTGCTTTCTTTAACATGGTTCAATTTTGCAGTGAACCAAAAAGTACTGCCTTTCCCTAATTCACTCTGAACGCCAACTTCACCGCCCATTAAATGTGCGAGCTGTTTAGAAATGGCTAATCCTAAACCTGTGCCACCATATTTACGGCTAGTTGATGTATCGGCTTGTTGGAAAGATTGAAATAAACGCTCTTTTTGCTCTTCTGTTAAACCAATACCTGTATCACGCACACCGAAATACACCAAAATATTTTCCGTATTACTTTCTTCAAGGCGAACTTCAATGACAATTTCGCCTTTTTCAGTAAATTTCACGGCATTATTCGCATAGTTAATGAGAATTTGCCCTAAACGCAATGGGTCGCCCATCAAATGGCGTGGCACATCTGGCGATATATCAAAAATGAGTTCTAAATCTTTGTCGTTTACTTTTTCGGCAATTAAATTCGTGACATTAGTCAGAACTTTATCCATGAAGAAATCTGTAGATTCAATGTTCAATTGCCCCGCATCAATTTTAGAGAAATCTAAAATATCGTTAATAATGCCAAGTAAATGCTGGCTTGAGCTGTTTATTTTTTTGATGTAATTCAGCTGTCGTGGTGTTAAATCTGTTTTCATCATTAAGTACGACATACCAATTACAGCATTCATTGGCGTGCGAATTTCGTGACTCATATTCGCCAAAAAATCGGTTTTTGCTTGAGCTGCTTCTTCGGCTAATTTTTTTGCTGACTGTAATTTTTCTTCGGCATTTTTTGATTCGGTGATGTCTTGAATCACGCCGTATATTTCAACGAAATTATTATCGTCATCGCGTATGACGTTACCAATGGCATGAACCCAAATCACTTTGTCATCAATTGGGCGCATATACGGATAAATACAGTCATAAACCGTCGTCGTTCCAAAAATGGCGGCATTAAAATTTTCTTTTACACGTTCGGCAATTTCTTCATCGACAATACTAATACGCGATAACCAATCACTATTGTTTCTATTTTCTGAATTGTCACCGAGAATTACGTCAGCACGCTCTGAAGCAACATATATAAAACCGGCTTCCGTTAACGTTGCGTGCCAATAACCCGAACGAGTTAAATCCAATGCGGTTTCAGAAAGGAATTTGTCACGTTTCATTTGTTTTTCAATGGCTTTTCGTTTTGAAATGTCGCGCACAGAAACACAAATGCAAATACCTTTTCCATCAAGTGCGGGCAATCGTGACAAACCTAAATCCACGGGAAATTCTGAGCCACCTTTACGCACGCCTTGTAACGTCATATAACCTGCGCCCATTTGACGACTTTCGCCATTTTTCGCAGCCACATCTGACTTAACATAACTTTCACGATGCTTGTGATGCCCATCACGCACATTTTGTGGTACTAAAATTTCAACAGGTCGCCCAACTAATTCATCGGCTTGATAACCAAAAATATCTACGATTTTTGGATTTACTAACACTATCAGACCGTTTTCATCTGTAATCAATAAACCGTCTGGCGATGAATCTACAATACTGCGATACCAATTTTCTGTGGCTTTAAGTTGAATTTGTTTCGCCTTCATTTCAATGGATTGCTGCTTCATGATGGCAGCTTGTTTTTGAGTCTCTTCCAATAAACGTTGCGTATGAAGCGTCCGCCCCATCATTTCTAAATTCATGGCGAGCAATGGCAAAATGGCATCTAAAAGCGCAATTTGTCGTTCTTCAAAAACACCAAATGACGCTAATTCAATGACCCCCAAAAGACAATCCATGTGCATAATTGGTGTAATCAGCAAGCATCTTGGTGAAGCATTACCCAATGCAGAATTGATTTTGATGTAATCGGCTGGCAAATTTTCAATTGTTATTTGGCGTTTTTCTTTTGCACATTGTCCAACTAACCCATCACCAATTTTAAGTTGATAATTTTGATGCTTCTTACTTATTCGTACACCGTAACCGCCAATTAAAGTCAATTGCTCATTTTCTTCCAACATATAAAACGCGCCTTGCCCGATATTTAAAGGCTTTGCGATTTCCGAAAGAAGGGTTTGTGCTAAGTCGGCAAAGGTTTTTGTTTGATAAATCGAAGATGTAATTTTCGTCACCTGGGACTTAATCCAATTTTGTTCTTCGAGGCGTGCAAGTGTGCTTTCAAATTCGCTTTGTAATTGCTCGAATAATTTTGAAAACATTTTAGAAACTTGTTTTTCGTCAGTTAGCTGAGACGATTGCATGGGTCGTAAAATCCGTTATTCATCAGAAATTAGTTGATTTTTAATGATACTGTAACTTTTATAGCATCGTCTAGTAGTAACGCTATTATTCTTCAGTATCGCAGTTTTTCGAAAATTTGCTTCATTTTTCAACCTGTTTTTTGTTTACAGATTGTTGAAATTAGTAGAAATGTCGCTCCTAAACCAACAACAACGCAGAAAGAAAGATTTTTACGGAATCACTAAAAATAATTTTAAAAAAATTGTTAATGACCAAAACGGCATAATTTTGTATAGTTGGCGCAGATTTTTAACAACGGGATGCGTTTAGGCGAATCCCGTTTTGCACATTAGAAGGTAATAATTTCGATGAGTTCCGCACAATTAGTGTTAGAAGATGGCACAGTATTTAATGGTGTATCCATAGGCGCGACAGGTTGTAGTGTCGGCGAAGTTGTTTTTAATACCGCGATGACGGGCTATCAAGAAATTTTGAGCGATCCGTCCTACGCTAGGCAAATTGTCACATTAACCTATCCACATATTGGCAACGTCGGCACAACAGACGAAGACCAAGAATCACACGGTGTTTTTGTAAGTGGGTTGGTAATTCGCGATTTACCGTTATTGACTAGCAGTTGGCGTAGCGAAAAAACCTTGCAACAATATCTGCTCGACAACAACGTTGTCGCCATCGCTGAAATCGACACCCGAAAATTAACCCGCATTTTGCGTGATAAAGGCGCACAACGTGGTTGCATTATCGCGGGCGATGGTCAAACAATTGAAAACGCAAAAACCGCGATTGAAAACTTTGCAGGTTTGAAAGGGCTAGATTTAGCGAAAGAAGTGACAACTGAAAAAATTTATGAATGGATAGAAAATATTTGGGATTTAAAAGACGGTCACAAAACGGCTGAAAATTTAACGAAACACGTTGTTGCGTATGATTTTGGCGTGAAACGAAACATTTTACGTTTACTCGTAAATCGTGGTTGCCGTGTCACGGTTGTACCCGCAAAAACACCCGCTGCTGATGTTTTAGCATTGAAACCTGACGGCGTATTTTTATCAAATGGTCCTGGTGATCCAGAACCTTGTACTTATGCCATCGAAGCAATTAAAACCATTTTAGAAACCAAAACGCCTGTTTTCGGCATTTGTTTAGGACATCAATTGTTAGCGTTAGCGAGTGGCGCGAAAACTGAAAAAATGAAATTTGGGCATCATGGTGCAAATCATCCTGTTCAAGAAATTGCCACAGGTCGTGTGATGATTAGCAGTCAAAATCACGGTTTTGCCGTGAATGAAGCGAGTTTGCCAGCGAATTTAATTGCAACGTATAAATCATTGTTCGATGGCAGTTTGCAAGGTATTAAACGAACAGATTGCCCCGCGTTTAGTTTCCAAGGTCATCCCGAAGCAAGTCCAGGTCCTCACGATGTTGAAGCGTTATTTGATGAATTTATCGACTTGATGAACGCCCGTTAATTTTCCCATTTCGTTCAGCCCTAAAAATACGAGCCTCATAGAAAAATATGCCAAAAAGAACCGACATAAAATCCATTTTATTATTAGGCGCAGGGCCAATTGTCATTGGTCAAGCGTGTGAATTCGATTACTCAGGAACACAAGCCTGCAAAGCGTTACGCGAAGAAGGTTATCGCGTGATTTTGGTGAATTCAAATCCCGCCACGATTATGACCGACCCCGATATGGCGGACGCGATTTATATTGAACCGATTGATTGGCAAACGGTTGAAAAAATTATTGCCAAAGAACGCCCAGATGCCATTTTGCCGACAATGGGCGGACAAACAGCGTTGAATTGCGCGTTAGCTCTCGATGAACATGGCGTTTTAGCAAAATACAATGTTGAAATGATTGGTGCGACTAAAGAAGCCATTAACAAAGCCGAAGACCGCCAACTTTTCAATGATGCGATGGCGCGAATTGGTTTAGAAGTAGCGAAATCGAAAACCGCACATTCGATGGAAGAAGCCTTAGCCGCACAAAAAGAAGTTGGTTATCCGACTGTTATTCGCCCTTCATTCACAATGGGCGGCAGCGGCGGCGGGATTGCGTACAACAAAGAAGAATTTATCGAAATTTGCGAACGCGGTTTGTATCTCTCTCCGACCAACGAATTATTGATTGAGGAATCGGTACTCGGTTGGAAAGAGTACGAAATGGAAGTTGTCCGCGACACGAAAGACAATTGCATTATTGTGTGTTCGATTGAAAATTTTGACCCGATGGGCGTTCACACGGGTGATTCAATCACCGTTGCGCCAGCGCAAACGTTGACCGACAAGGAATACCAAATTTTGCGAAACGTGTCGCTTGCGATTTTGCGTGAAATCGGTGTAGATACAGGTGGTTCAAACGTTCAAGTCGCTATCAATCCTGTTGATGGACGCATGATTATTATCGAAATGAATCCTCGTGTTTCACGTTCGTCAGCATTAGCATCGAAAGCAACAGGTTTTCCGATTGCAAAAGTGGCGGCAAAATTAGCCGTTGGTTTCACACTCGACGAATTACAAAACGAAATCACTGGTGGAAAAACGCCAGCTTCTTTTGAACCGTCTATTGATTACGTTGTTGTCAAAGTACCACGTTTCACATTTGAGAAATTCCCACAAGCTGACGACCGTTTAACAACACAAATGAAATCGGTCGGTGAAGTGATGGCAATCGGTCGCACATTTCAAGAATCATTGCAAAAAGCGTTGCGCGGTTTGGAAATTGGCATCAGTGGGCTAGACGAAATTACCGATTTAACCGCCGACGATGCGGGCGACAAAATGCGCCGTGAAATGCGTCATCCAGGTCCAGATAGATTGTTGTATGTCGCTGATGCGTTCCGTAGCGGCATGACGATTGCCGAAGTGCATGATTCCAGCAAAATTGATCCATGGTTTTTGGCACAAATTGAAGATTTGATTTTGACTGAAAAATCACTATCGACCAAAACGCTTTCAACGTTAAAAGCAGGCGAATTATACAAACTCAAACGCAAAGGTTTTTCAGATTTACGTTTAGCAAAATTGCTCGATGCTTCTGAAACCGAAGTGCGAAACACTCGCCATAAACAAAACATTCGTCCTGTTTATAAACGCATTGATTCGTGTGCGGCTGAATTTGCTTCGGATACCGCTTATTTGTATTCAACGTATGAAGAAGAATGTGAAGCGCGTGTTTCCGATAAAGAAAAAATCATCATTTTAGGCGGTGGGCCTAATCGAATTGGACAAGGCATTGAATTCGATTATTGCTGTGTTCATGCGGCATTAGCGTTGCGTGAAGACGGTTATGAAACAATTATGGTCAACTGTAATCCTGAAACCGTTTCGACTGATTTTGATACGTCTGACCGTTTATATTTTGAATCTCTCACGCTCGAAGATGTTTTGGAAATTGTCCATATCGAGAAACCAAAAGGCGTGATTGTGCAATATGGCGGTCAAACACCGTTGAAATTAGCACGCGCATTAGAAGCGGCAGGCGTACCGATTATTGGCACGTCGCCTGATTCAATCGATTTAGCGGAAGACCGCGAACGTTTCCAAAAATTGTTAGAACGTTTAGGTTTGAAACAACCACCGAATGCAACTGCCCGTTCAACAGAACAAGCGATTAACGCCGCAAAAGAATTGGGTTATCCGCTGGTTGTACGTCCATCTTATGTTTTAGGCGGTCGCGCAATGGAAATCGTGTTCAACGAAGAAGGTTTGCAACGCTACATGAAAGAAGCGGTCAGCGTTTCAAACGATTCGCCTGTGTTATTAGACCGTTTCTTAGATGACGCGGTAGAAATGGACGTTGACGCGATTTATGACGGTGAGCGTGTGTTAATCGGTGGTTTGATGGAACATATTGAACAAGCGGGTGTGCATTCTGGCGATTCAGCGTGTTCATTGCCGCCGTATGATTTAGCTCCTGCGTTGCAAGACAAATTGCGCGAACAAGTCGCCAAAATGGCAGAAGCTCTCGGTGTTCGAGGTTTAATGAATACGCAATTTGCAATTCAAGGCGAAGATATTTACGTTTTAGAAGTCAATCCTCGTGCTTCACGAACTGCGCCATTTGTGTCTAAAGCAACAGGTTATCCGCTTGCAAAAATTGCGGCTCGCGTCATGGTTGGACAAACCCTTGAACAACAAGGTGTTACCGTTGAACGCATTCCTGATTATTTTTCTGTAAAAGAAGCCGTTTTCCCATTCGTAAAATTCCCTGGTGTTGACCCACTTTTAGGACCTGAAATGAAATCAACAGGCGAAGTCATGGGCGTGGGCAAAACGTTCGGCGAAGCCTTTGCAAAATCACAACGCGCCGCAGGTGTTGATTTAAGCCACACAGGCAAAGTGTTAATCAGTATTCGTGACCAAGATAAAGTGAAATTGCCTGAAATTGCGAAAATGTTGATTGCAAAAAAGTATGAAATTGTTGCAACAGGTGGCACAGCGCGTTTCTTAAAAGAAAATGGTTTTCCGTGTGAAGTCGTTTGCAAAGTAAATGAAGGTCGTCCGAATACGGTGGATATGATTAAAAATGATCAAATTCAATTGATTATCAACACCACCGAAGGCAAAAAAGCCATTTCCGATTCATTCACGATGCGTCGTGAAGCCTTGCAACATCGCGTCACTTATTACACGACGATGGCAGGTGCAAGAGCGGCGTGCTTCGCGCTCGGTGAACTTGATGCCGGTGATGTGAATTGCTTACAAGATTTGCATAAAAGTCTGTCTTAAAATTTAGGTAAAAGGTTCTAGGTCAAAGGTGCAAAAAAGCCCTTTACCCTGAACCTTTCGCCTTTTACCTAATAATCGATTTGGAGTTTCAAGAAAATGAGCAAAGTCCCCCTCACCGTCAAAGGTGCAGAAAAATTAAAAGCGGAATTAGATGAATTAAAATCAGTTGTGCGCCCTCGCATTATTAACGCGATTTCAGAAGCACGCGCACACGGCGATCTAAAAGAAAATGCCGAATATCACGCAGCCAAAGAACAACAAAGTTTTGCCGAAGGACGCATTAGCGAAATCGAAGGAAAATTAGCCAATGCACAAATTATCGATGTCACGAAAGTTGATGCAGGTGGAAAAGTGATTTTTGGCGCGACGGTTGAACTTGAAAATTTAGAAAATGAAACGCGCGTGACATATCAAATAGTTGGTGAAGACGAAGCAAATATCAAAGAAGGTCGAATTTCAATTGGTTCGCCGTTTTCGCGAGCGTTGATTGGTAAAGAAGTTGAAGATGTTGTGACAGTGAAAGCACCCGCTGGTGATGTGGATTACGAAATTGTAGCGATTCAGTACGTTTAACAACCTTCTATTTTGAAGAGTGAGAAGCCCTGCCCTTTCAAAGCACTTTAAAATTGAAAGGGCGATTTTTTATTTCTTTGGATTCAAACGATAAATAATAATAATTTGCCCAATCGATTGAACCAATTCAGCTTTTGTAGTGAGACAAATTTTGTTACAAATCTCTTTTCGCTCATCGCGTTCAGCGCGAATTTTTACCTTAATCAATTCGTGACAATCTAATGCTAATTCAATTTCTGCAATTACCGCATCCGTTAAACCCGATTGCCCAATCATTACAACAGGTTTTAGGTGATGGGCATCCGATTTAAATTTTTTCTTTTTTACAGCATCCATTTGTTATTCCTAGGGTTAAAAGACTTGATAATGACTCATTTTACACGAAAAGCAGCACGTTATGGCACGAACTAAAAGTAGTACCCGTTGGATGCAAGAGCATTTCGACGACGAATACGTCAAAATGGCACAGGCGCAAGGTTATCGTTCGCGTGCCGTTTTTAAACTCAAAGAAATGCACGAAAAAGACAATTTAATCAAAATGGGGATGAATGTTGTCGATTTAGGTGCGGCTCCAGGTGGTTGGTCGCAGTTTGCGCGGCAATTATTAGGCAAAAATGGACGTTTAGTGGCGTTAGATATTTTACCAATCGAACCGATTGAAGGAGTAAGTATGATTATCGGTGATTTTCGAGAGGAAAGTGTTTTGGCGGAACTTTACGCTGTTTTGAATAATGAACCGATTCATTTAGTCTTATCCGATATGGCTCCCAATATGAGCGGTAACAAAAGCACCGATCAAGCGCGAGCCATTTACTTAGGTGAATTAGCATTAGATACAGCGAAAACTGTGCTAACAAAAAACGGAACTTTTTTAGTCAAACTTTTTCAAGGAGAAGGTTTTGAATCATATTTTAAAGATGTTCAACAATCTTTTACCAACGTAACGATTCGGAAACCAAAGGCTTCCCGTCCACGCAGCAATGAGGTTTATATTTTAGCGAGAGGTTTTAAATCTTGAAATTGCAAAAAACCGTCAGGCTAAAATCAATTACCGATATAATCACTCAAGTTTTTCAAAGTTGAGAACCATACGAAAACAATTATGATAAAAAATATACTGGTTTGGAGTGTCATCGCCATGTTGCTGATGTCACTGTTTAATAATTTTGGTAGTAATACTACTACACAACAAAATGAACGCATTGATTCGTCATTGTCATACTCACAATTCATTGATTCTGTGAAAGCTGGACAGGTTCAGCAGGTTGTCATCGAAGACAATACGATTAAAGGCAGATTGCAAAACGGTCAAATTTTCAAAACCTATGCCCCGACAGACGGACATTTAGTTGATGATTTGTTGGCAAATAACGTTGAAATTAAAGTCTCACCGCCTGAACAACCTACAATGTTAATGCAGTTGTTGGTGTCATTCGGACCAATGATTTTATTGATTGGTGTTTGGGTATTTTTCATGCGCCAAATGAATGGTGGAATGCCTGGCGGAAAAAATCCAATGGGTTTTGGTAAAAGCAAAGCCAGAATGCTTGAAGAAGACCAAATCAAAATTACCTTTGCCGATGTCGCCGGTTGTGACGAAGCAAAAGAAGAAGTGGAAGAAATGGTAGATTTTTTGCGCGACCCTGCAAAATATCAAAAATTGGGCGGCAAAATTCCACGCGGTGCGTTAATGATTGGTCCTCCGGGAACAGGTAAAACATTGTTAGCGCGAGCGATTGCTGGCGAAGCAAAAGTGCCATTTTTCACCATTTCAGGTTCAGATTTTGTGGAAATGTTCGTCGGTGTTGGTGCATCTCGTGTGCGTGATATGTTTGAAACCGCTAAAAAACATGCGCCGTGTATTATTTTCATCGATGAGATTGACGCAGTCGGTCGGCAACGTGGCGCAGGTTTAGGCGGTGGAAATGACGAGCGTGAACAAACACTGAATCAATTACTTGTCGAAATGGATGGTTTTGAAGGTAACGAAGGCATCATTGTTATCGCGGCAACAAACCGCCCTGATGTTTTGGATAAAGCCTTATTACGCCCTGGTCGTTTTGATAGACAAGTCACAGTCGGATTGCCAGACGTGCGTGGACGGGAACAAATTTTAAATGTCCATATCAAAAAAGTGCCTAGCGATAACGATGTCGAAGTGAAATATATCGCGCAAGGCACACCCGGTTTTTCTGGTGCGGATTTAGCAAATTTGATTAACGAAGCGGCATTGTTTGCGGCTCGCATGAACAAGCGTGTTGTCAGCATGAGCGATTTAGAAAAAGCAAAAGATAAAATCATTATGGGGGCGGAACGTCATTCGATGGTGATGAATCTGAAAGAAAAAGAAATGACAGCCTATCACGAGGCGGGTCACGCTATTGTTGGGCGTTTAGTGCCAGAACATGATCCTGTTTACAAAGTCAGTATCATGCCGCGTGGACGTGCATTAGGCGTGACAATGTTTTTGCCGGAGCGTGATTCTTACAGCGCGAGCAAACAAAAATTAGACAGCATGATTTCCAGTTTGTATGGCGGTCGAATTGCAGAAGAAATTATTTACGGCGCAGAACACGTCAGCACAGGCGCATCAAATGATATTGAACGCGCCACCGAATTAGCCCGAAACATGGTAACGAAATGGGGCTTTTCGCAAAAATTAGGTCCTCTTTCTTACAGTGAAGAAGAAGGCGAAGTGTTTTTAGGTCGTTCTGTGACACGTCACAAAACAGTTGCAGAAGAAACTTCACATAGTATTGACGAAGAAATTCGCTCTTTCATTGATCGTAACTATGAACGTGCGGAAACAATTTTAAAAGAAAATGCAGATATTCTTCATTCCATGGCGGCCGCGTTGATGAAATACGAAACTATCGATAAAAATCAAATTGATGATTTGATGGAACGTAAAGAAAGTGTACGAGAACCAGCCGGTTGGAACGATCCTAAACCCCCTAAAGGCGGGTTGCATGTTGTCGTTGGCGACGAAATTCCTGATAACGTTGTGCAAATCGGCAAACCTGTCGAACAACACTAATTTTTAGGCTTTACAAGCACTCCCCTTCTATTCCAAAACGAGAAGGGGAGCTTAATAAAATTAGAATTTACAACGAATTCACCGCATTTAATTCCGCAAAGGCTTGTTCGATTCGCGCCACCATACTGACTTGACTCGCCCGCTGCCAAACACGCGGATCGTAGTATTTTTTGTTTGGCTTATCGTCACCATCTGGATTCCCGATTTGTTCCTGTAAATACCCGTCGTTAGCTTTGTAATAAGTCATCACACCCGCCCACGCCGCCCACTGAGTGTCGGTATCGATATTCATTTTGATAACGCCATAACTGATTGCTTCAGCAATTTCTGCCGCAGATGATCCTGATCCACCGTGAAAAACAAAATCTAAACTGTTCGTCGGCAAGCCAAATTTTTCTGAAACGTGCGTTTGTGAATCGCGCAGAATAGTCGGTGTTAATTTCACATTGCCGGGTTTGTAAACGCCATGCACGTTGCCGAATGATGCCGCAATTGTAAAACGTGGGCTGATTTTAATGAGTTGTTCATACGCATAGGTAACATCTTCAGGTTGTGTATAAAGCGCGTCTTGATGCAAATGACTGTTATCTACGCCGTCTTCTTCGCCGCCTGTGCAACCCAGTTCGATTTCTAACGTCATGCCAATTTTGCTCATGCGTTCTAAATATCGGGCAGAAATTTCGATATTTTCATGTAACGGTTCTTCCGATAAATCCAACATGTGCGAACTAAACAAGGGTTTTCCTGTTTCAGCAAAATGTTTTTCGCCTGCGTCGAGTAAACCATCAATCCATGGCAATAATTTTTTTGCGGCGTGATCAGTATGTAAAATTACAGGTACGCCGTAATGTTTCGCTACATTATGGACGTGTTGTGCGCCAGAAACTGCACCTAAAATCGCGCTTTGCTGACCGTCGAGTTTTAAGCCTTTACCAGCCACAAACTGTGCGCCACCGTTTGAAAACTGAACAATAACCGCAGATTGTGATTTGGCTGCTGCTTCTAAAACCGCGTTAATCGAATCACTATTCACCACATTCACAGCGGGTAACGCCATTTTATTAGCTTTACAGAAGGTGAAAATTTTTTGTACGTCATCCCCAGTTACAACGCCTGCGCTAACAATATCCGATAATTTTTGAGTCATTAAGAATCTCCAGAAAGTGAAATAAATGTGCGATAGCATTTTACAACACAATCACGTTTGCATCTAAAACCATAGAATGACATGATTTACACATTTTAAATTTAATCAAATGAAAATCTTATGAGCAATCAATCTTTGCGTATTTTAGTTGTTGACGATGAAACAGATATTCGCCATTTAGTGAGTGAAATTTTAGAAGACGAAGGCTATCAAGTTAGTATGGCTGAAAATGCCAGTGTAGCAAAAGTATTAAAAATTTCTGCAAATCCTGATTTAATTTTATTAGATATTTGGATGCCAGACATGGACGGCATTACGTTATTGAAAGAATGGCTTGCAGAGGAAAAAACTTTGTGTCCCGTGATTATGATGTCTGGACATGGTTCGGTTGAAGCCGCTGTTGAAGCAACTCGTTTGGGCGCATTCGACTTTTTAGAAAAACCATTATCGTTAGCAAAATTACTTTCTATTGTTGAAAAAGCCTTAGAAGCGGGACAACAAAATATGGGCTTACGCCAAACAATTCATATTGATATTGAACCCGTTGGTAAAAGTGCAACGATTGCACGAACGAAAGAGCAATTGAAACGTTTGGCGCAACACGACACACGAGTTTTATTTGTTGGCGAAGCAGGTGTTGGTAAAGAGTTATTTGCCCGTTATTTACACAATCACAGCGCACATCGAAATGGTGCCTTTATCAATGTGGCGGTGGGAAGTATTTCGCCGGAAAATTCAGCCGTCGAATTTTTCGGGAAAGAAGATGGACATCGAATTTATCAAGGTTTACTCGAACGTGCGAATAACGGCACGTTATTTTTGGGTGAAATTGGCGATATGGACAAAGAAACGCAATTACGATTATTAAGCGCGTTGGAATCGAGTTCATTTTTGCGTGTAGGCGGCAGTGAAGCCGTTAATGTTGATGTTCATGTTGTGGCATCAACACGAATGCCATTAGATGAAGAAGTGCGTTTTGGGCGGTTTCGCCATGAACTTTATTATTTACTAAATGAAGTGACTTTAACCATTTCACCATTGCGTGAACACAGTGAAGATGTACCTGCATTGCTAAATTTTTATGTTGATTATTTCGTCACACATGAAAAATTACCCTTTAGACGTTTCTCAATGGCGGCTCAAAATTATTTACGCAATTACAGTTGGCGAGGCAATGTTCGAGAACTCAAAAATGTCGTACAACGCTTAATGATTTTAGGCGTTGGCGAAGATATTGAGTTGGACGAAGTAAAAAATACATTTGGAAAAATTAGCGGCGATTCGATGATTATGTCGTCCGTACCAGAATTTTTTAATTTGCCATTGAAAGAAGCTCGTGATCATTTTGAAAAAACCTATTTGGAATACCACTTTGAACGAACGGGTGGTAGCGTGGCGAAATTATCGGCTGCCGTTGGCATGGAACGCACACATTTGTACCGTAAATTGCATTCGCTAAACATCAAATTGTAATGTATATAGCAGTATGATAATTTGTTGATTCAACATAACCATCTGTTATGATTTTAACTACGCAATTAGCGCGTAAATTTCACATAATGAAAGGATTTTAAAATGGCAATTAAAACAACAAAAGGCAACGATAGCATTAAAGGTACAGCGGGTAATGACAGTATCAATAGTTTGGCTGGCAATGACACAATCAGCGGTTTAGCCGGCAATGACTGGCTAAACGGTGATTTAGGAAATGACCTTTTAGACGGTGGCAATGGTAATGATCAAATGCTTGGTGGCGATGGTAATGACACCTTGCTTGGTGGAAGTGGTAATGATTTGCTCAAAGGCGAAAAAGGCAATGATTCCATGGATGGCGGCGTAGGAAATGACACGCTAGACGGTGGCGCAGGGGCTGACAAAATGGATGGTGGTGCCGGCGATGATTATTACTTTGTCGATAATAAAGGCGATCAAGTCATTGAAAAAAGCAAAGGCGGAAATGACACAGTTACAAGTACATCAAGTTATTCTCTAAACGCGCCAATCATTATATCTACAGCAAAAGATGCCAAAAATGGTGAAGCAAAAACCGCTTCTTTCTCTGAAATCGAAAATCTGATTTTGGATGGAAAATCTGGTTCTCCAATGAGCGGCGAAGGCAATAAATTAAATAATCACATTACAGGTACAATTGGTAATAATTTACTAAGCGGACTTGATGGCAACGATACACTAGACGGTGGTGATGGTGAAGATACGTTAGATGGTGGCTCTGGCAAAGATGTTTTAAATGGAGGCAATGGCAACGACGTTTATTTTCTGAATAACAAAGAAGATAAAATTACCGATACTGGCGGGGATTTAGATCAAATCATTTCGAGCGTTTCGTTTGATATAACAACAAGTGATGACATTGAAGTCTTAACATTATTTGGTAATAAAGCGACCACCGCAACGGGAAATGCGTCGAACAACTTACTACAAGAACAAGATGGCGGTCACACCAATAACTCATTTATTGGCGCGGAAGGCGATGACACTGTTTTGGCTGAAGGTGGGAATGACACAATTGAAGGTGGCGAAGGCAATGACAGTTTAGACGGCGGCGATGGTGAAGACACTGCTATTTTTAGCGGTTCAAGAGATGACTACAATATCACTTACGACGCAGATTCAAGTGAAATTACAGTGGAATATATCGGAGATGTCACAAGCGAAGGCACCGACGTATTACTTAATGTCGAATTCCTCGAATTTTCGGATTCTGAAGCCGTTCCAATGGTTGACATTTTGCCTGAAATAGAACCTGAACCCGTACCGGTTGAAGAAACACCATCACTACCAACCGATGGCAGTGACACCTTAGTTGTAACGGGTGATACAAAAGCGATTGATGGCTTCGCTGGCGACGATAACATTACAGGCACGGATGGTAATGACACGTTAAACGGTGGTGCGGATAACGACACATTGATTGGCGGTAAAGGTGACGATTTCTTATCGGGTAATGATGAAAACGATACCCTTATCGACAGCGATGGCAACGACACCATGAGTGGTGGGGCTGGCGATGACATATTTAAACCGGCGGGCGAAAAAGGGAAAGTCTTTATTCAAGACATCGGTGGTAACGATACACTTGATGCAAGTGACGCAACAAAAGGCGTACAACTCAATTTAAATGCTGGTAAAGAAAGTAATGTTGGTGGACGTATCGTCACGATTAACGACGGCGGCACAGTTAGCGATCCATTAGATGTATTTTTCTTACAGGATTTAACGGGTTCTTTTGGCGATGATTTACCAAACGTAAAAGAAGTTGTGCCACAAGCTGTGGACGCATTGAATAAAATTCAAGATAACACACAAATCGGTTTAGGTTCATTTATGGACAAACCAATAAACGGTCGTGGTGTATCGACAGATTACGTTTATCAAACTGATTTAACCATGACAAAAGATGCGTCAATTTTTTCAATGGCATTAACCGGTTTAACGCTTGGAAATGGTGGCGATTGGGCAGAGTCACAATTAGAATCGTTATTCCAAGTGGCTAAACACGGCAGTGACATTGGATTCCGTGAAAATGCTGTAAAAACAGTTGTTATGATGACGGATGCGGATTACCACAAAGCAGGTGATAACACAGAACTAGGTAAAAACAATGAAGATGGCGTAATGGATGGCTCACCGGTGGGTAGTGGTGAAGATTATCCAAGTATCGAGGCATTATCAAAAGCGTTAGCGGATTCGGGTATTGTACCTATTTTTGCTGTCACGAGTGACGTGGTAGATATTTACGCTGATTTAGTATCGCAACTCGGCGTGGGTTCAGTAGTTACCTTATCAAGAGACAGTTCAGATTTGGTGAACGTATTGAAAGCCGGTATTAAAAGTGCGACCGTTGCGACCGTTGAAAATGCAATCGGTTCTGAATTTAATGATGTGTTAATTGGTGGCGCAAATGCAAATTCGTTAAACGGTGGCACAGGCGCGGACACATTAACGGGCGGCTTAGGTAAAGACGTATTTGTTTTTGATACGATTGAAACTGGAGATGTCGTTACAGATTTTACAAAAGGCGACAAAATCGATTTATCTACACTCGACACTAAATTTAATTTTGTTTCCTCTTTTAATGGCGATGCGACCGGTCAAATACGTTTTGATGAAGCAACAAACACTTTGCAAGGTAGCACTGATGCAGACAGTGAAGTGGAATTTGCCGTTAAATTAAATGGCGTAAAAACCGTTACAGCTGATGATTTAATTTTGTAATTCGTTTTTTAAACATAAAAAAGCCGCGCTTGATAATTCAAAAGCGGCTTTTTGTGTGCTTAGATTTTAGCTAGTGTTTCTTTTGAATCATCAATAATCGCGGCAATTTTTTCTGCTTCAACCCTCGTCATTAAAGGTTTGAAATTGTTTAATGTGTGATTAACTAACGGTTGTAATTCATCAATCCATGTTGTGATGGGTGAGTTTAAGAAAATTTCCGCTTCCGATGTTAAAACAGGCAAAACAGGTTTCAGATATGCCGCCAAAATTCTAAATAAGTTTATTGCGACAGAACAAACGTCATGTAATTCAGCGTCTTTACCTTCTTCTTTAGCGATTGCCCACGGTTTTTTACTATCAATATATTGATTCGCTTTGTCGGTTAATTCCATAATTTCACGCATCGCTTTTCCGAATTCACGATGCTCATAACTTTCTGCAATCGTTTCATTTGCGGCGATAAATTCGGAAAATAATTCAGGTTCAACGAAAGTTCCCGAAAGTTTATTGTCGAATTTTTTACGAATGAAACCGCTTGAACGGCTAGCGATATTCACCATTTTTCCGACTAAATCTGAATTTACACGTTGACTAAAATCATCAAAATTCAAATCCAAATCATCAATGCTGCTGCTGAGTTTTGCTGCAAAGTAATAACGCAGATATTCAGGATTTAAATGATCTAAATACGTTCTTGCAGTGATAAATGTGCCGCGAGATTTCGACATTTTTTCGCCATTCACGGTTAAAAATCCGTGTGCAAAAATCGCGTTTGGTGTTCTGAAATTCGCGCCACTTAACATCGCAGGCCAAAAAAGGGCGTGGAAATAAATAATGTCTTTGCCAATAAAATGATAAAGCTCAACATCACTGTCTTTTGCCCAAAAATCGTCGAATTTCAAATCGGTTTTATCACACAAATTTTGAAAACTCGCCATGTAACCAATTGGCGCATCGAGCCAAACATAAAAATACTTGTTCGGCGCGTCTGGAATTTCAAAACCAAAATACGGCGCATCGCGTGAAATATCCCACTGTTGCAAACCACTTTCGAGCCATTCCGCTAATTTGTTCCGTACTTCGGGCTGCAAATGTCCTGCCGTTGTCCAGTCGCGCAACATTTCGGTGAAATCGGCGAGATTGAAAAAATAATGTTCCGATTCTTTTTCAATCGGTGTTGCACCTGAAACTGCTGAAACGGCATTTTTCAAATCTGTGGGTGAATAATTCGCGCCACACACTTCACAACCATCGCCATATTGGTCTTTCGCGCCACATTTGGGGCAATCGCCTTTAATGAAACGGTCAGGCAAAAACATATTTTTCACGGGGTCAAACGCTTGGGTAATTGTGCGAGAACTAATATGTCCTGCATCGCGTAATCGGGTATAAACCAATTCAGAAAGCGTTTTATTTTCAGGCGAATGCGTACAATGGTAATTATCAAACGCAATACCAAAATCCGTGAAATCTGCGAAATGGGATTTGCCAACTTCAGTAATCAATTCTTCAGGCGTAATCCCATCACGATCTGCTTTGAGCATAATCGGCGTGCCGTGCGCGTCATCAGCGCAAACGTAATAACATTCGTTGCCACGTTGTTTTTGGAAACGCACCCAAATATCTGTTTGAATATATTCAACTAAATGCCCTAAATGAATTGCGCCATTTGCATACGGCAACGCACTGGTGACTAAAATTTTTCGTTGTTCCATAAAAAATAAATCCACTGTTTGAAATGTAAAGAGTTTTTGCATTATGCCTTTGTTGTGTAAAAAATTACAAACGAAAGCGATTGCCCCCATTATCATAAACAGGAATTTGCGTTAAACTCGCAAGGCAACAGACTGTTTTTTAAATAAAATTATAAAAATAAATTACACTCATATTTTTTACCCTTAATAAATACGCAAACATGAATATAAATCAAGACAAACAAACTGTTACTTGTCCAAAATGTGCCGAAGAAATTAACGTTAATGTGTTGTTACATAACCAAATCGAAGCCGAATTACGGCAATCTTTTGCAGCTCAAATGACACAAAAACAAACACAATTTGAGCAACAATTAAAAACCGAAAAAGCACAATTAGAACAATCCCTAAAAGTAACTTTAGCCGCCGATTCGGCTGTTCAAATTCAAGCGATGCGAGATGAATTAAATATAAAATCCGAACAATTACGCGAATTTAATAAAGCCAAAGCAGATATTGAGCGTTTACAACGTGAAAAAGAAGAATTACGAGAAACGATTGAAGCAGAAGCCGAAATCAAACACAGTCAACGTTTACGCGAAGAACGTCAGAAAACAGAACAAACGCTTAAAGCCACTTTAGCAGCGGAATCGGCTGATCAAATTCAAGCAATGCGAAATGAATTGAATGAACAATCCGAAAAGTTACGCGAATTCAATAAGGCAAAAGCAGATATTGAACGCCTAACTCGCGAAAAATCAGAATTGAAAGAATCAATTGAAGCGGAAGCGGAATCGAAATTAAATCAACGGTTGCGTGAAGAAAAACAAAAAATTGAAAGCGGTTTAGAACTCAAAATAAAAGACAAAGATTACGAAATCGAAAAACTAAAACATCAAATTCAAGAAGCCCAGCGTGTTGCGGAACAAGGTTCAACACAATCTCAAGGCGAAGTTCAAGAATTAGCCATTGAAAAATGGCTGCATGAAAATTTTCCATTAGATGAAATTTCAGAAATCAAAAAAGGACAAAGTGGTGCAGATTGCGTTCAAATTGTTCATACGCGCGAACATCAAAATTGTGGGAAAATTTGTTACGAAAGCAAACGCACGGAAAATTTTAATAAAGATTGGATTGAAAAATTTAAAACCGACATTCGTATTGAAAATGCGTTTATTGGTGTATTAGTGACAAGAACGATGCCGAAAAATATGGAGCGCATGGGCTTATATGAAGGCGTTTGGGTCTGTACTTTTGAAGAGTTTAAAGGATTGAGTGCGGTATTACGCCAAGCGATTATCGACATTAACAATGTAGAAATTGCTCAAGAAAATAAAGGCGAAAAAATGACTATGCTTTACACTTATTTAACTGGCAATGAATTTAAATCACAAATTGAAGCCATTGTTGATGGTTTTTCGCAAATGCAAAGTGATTTGCAAAAAGAGCGAATGCAAACTGAAAAAGCCTGGAAACAACGCGAAAAACAATTAGAAAAAGTATTGCTAAATACGACGCATTTATACGGCTCGATTCGTGGTATTGCGGGAAATGCTATTCAAACTGTGCCGCAATTAGAATCAACACCGCCAGTTATTGTATCGACAAAACCTCTTCTGTTTGAACCCGCTACAAAAATAGATAAAAACATAAAACAAGACAGTTTGTTTTAAATTTAAACGCATATAAATGGAGTTTCAATGCAACGACCTTTTCAAACTATTGGCATTATTGGCAAGCCGAGCGATGCAAGTATCTCAGACACAATTATCAATGTTTGTGCTTACTTAGTCGCGGAAGATTATGGCGTTTTTGTGGCGGAAAACAGTGCAAAATTTGTTCAAAATATCCGTGTTCAAGTTTGCGAGATTTCAGAATTAGGCAAGCATTGTGACGCTGTAATTGCTTTGGGCGGTGATGGAACTTTTTTAGCTGCCGCTCGTGCGATTGTGGCATACGATATTCCGTTAATCGGCGTGAATTTGGGGCGTTTAGGATTTCTTGTTGATATTTCACCATCAACATTATGTGAAACGCTGACAGAAATGTTGGATGGAAATTACATCGAAGAAAATCGTTATTTACTTCGTGCCAAAATTGTTCGTAATGGGGAAATTATTCACGAAGAAAATGCCGTCAATGAGGTGGTGATTCATCGCTGGATAACACCGAGTATGATTGAAATTATTACGAAAATTGACGGCGTATTTTTAAATTCTCAGCGTTCAGATGGCTTAATTATCGCTACGCCAACAGGTTCAACGGCTTATTCTTTATCTGCTGGAGGACCCATTTTGTATCCCTCTTTGAGTGCATTAGTTTTAGTGCCATTAAATCCACACACGTTATCAAATCGCCCCATTGTGATTCATGATTCGTCAGAAATCGAAATCAGTTTTTGCGAAACAAAACAACAAATTAACGCGCTAGTTACTTGCGACCACATTGAAATTCCCGATGTGTTAATTAGCGACAAAATTTTGATTAAAAAAGAGCCTTTGCCCATTCGAATTTTGCATCCAAATGGACATGATTTTTTTGAAATTTTGCGAAACAAATTAAATTGGAGTAATTGAAAATTGAACACTGTTTGGATGTAATGGTCAATTTTTTTAGAAACAGACTAAGAGCATATTGTGAACTACCGCCACTAAACGCTATCGCTTTCTAGTGCGAGGAGTTTACAAATGAAGCTATGATGAGATTATTTATTCATAATCGCGCTGGTAATCAGGAAGGACAAGTAATGGTTAATCGTGTTTCCTATGGAATTTATTTTAATTGTTTAACTGACCGTGCGAAATTCCCCACCCAGAGCTGATAGGCTTGGGTGGGGATGGATAGCACTCCTTCGGCGAAGCTATCTTTTTATTTTTTTGTATTCGTATTGTAAAATCTCCTCGTACTTGCATTTGTGGTCATCGAAAGCCAAGAGGCTATAAATGCGTAAAAAGTAAATCTATTTGCAATCTCAAAAAATTGGGATTGTGTAACCACATTTGAGGCGGCAGGTTCTGTCGTGACTGTAAAGCGTTCCCCATCTTCTAAGCGGGTCAAAGCTCGTGGAGATGCGAAAGGAGCTGATATTCTCAGTTCGGGTCAGTCGAAGCCACCACTAGAACGCGATAGCGTTTAGTGGTTGGTAGTTCACTAAAGGAAGTTTGCATAATTTTTAAATTTTCAGGTGTCAACGCGCCGATATGCCGAGCGCGAATCACGCCATTTTCATCAACTAAATAGGTTTGCGGCAAACTCTGCACATCGAATGGCATTGCGCTTGCCATCGCGCCATCAAACATAATTGTGGCAAATGGATTTCCTGATTGTTTTAAATATGCCCGCGCATTTTCTAAATCATCTTGATAATCCACGCCGTAAATTGTCACGCCTTGTTTTGCTAATTGCAT
>CAIQZX010000067.1 GCA_903876445.1 uncultured Pseudomonadota bacterium
ATTCACAATTAATTGACTCGTTCCAAGTACGCTGCCTTTTACCAAAAGATCACCCAAACATTCGATTTTAGAATTGATAATGTCACCATTAATTACAATATCTTTTGATGAAAAAACGGTCATTCCATTTTCAACGTTATGCTCTACTTCAATTGAGCCACCATAACGAACATTACCTGTTGATAAATCAATGCTATTAAGACTAAGAACAGCATTAACGTGGACGCTATTTTCAGTAATCACAGGTTGCCCTGTAATCGCAGATAAAAGTTGATTCGTATTTTCTGGATTTAAACGTGTGCTATCGTCACTCGATAACGGTTTTTCCACACCTTCTTTTTGAGTAAGAAATTCACCTAAAACATTTGTGCCACTAGTTCCTTTCGTCGCTGCAATTTTTTCAGCTAATAAATCACCATCTCTTACGAAAAAAATATCACCTAATTCACGATAATCGACAATGGCATTCTCATCATCACTAATAACGGGGGCTTTTTCTGTTTTTTCGGGAAGTAAGCTAATAAATTGTGAATCAACACCATTTATTGGAGGGATGCCTTTAGCAATAGTTACATTACTAACTTCTTCTCGATTAACGAGTTCAGTAAGTACGTCATCTGAAACAATACCAAATGTAACGCCATGTTTTGTTAGAGCGTATTTAATGTCTTGTAATGTAATTTTTTCACCTCCAAAACTTGGTACTAACCATAATGAGGCTTTCATCTTATCGCTGTGAATAAGTATTTCACACGTTGCATCTTTCACATATCCAATTTCAGCCTCTAATTGTTCGCCTTTCTTTTTGGCTTGAAAACGAGAAATAAATTCAGAAAGTAAAAAATCATCAATATATAAAGTACAGTTTTCATCTATAAGATCTTGCTTCAACGATGATGATGAAAGTTCAATCTTGTTTGCAGTAGGAACGGTAAAGGCAAATAATTTTTGTTTATCGTCACTTAACTTAAAGCCAAAACCATTTTTAATTATGACGTTTTCCATGATATTTCCACACATTAATCTAATAATTTTTTAACAGTTTTGCACAATATATTGTTTGAAATAGGCTTTTTTAGAGTGATTGTTGCACCACTAGCTTGAGCAGATTCTAAGATATGGTCACTGCAGCCCTTTCAAGGTGTTTTTAGAGGATAATTGCCAATTTCAAAATGACAGCATTCAGCAACGTGTTACAAAAATTTATCAACAGAAGTCCTGTAACGGTAATGGTTCAAGGCTTACTGGAACAGATATTAAACGAAGAAAAATTAAACATTTGGTTTGAAGCCAATCGAGGGCGGCAATATACAGGCGAGCTGTTGTTTTCAACGGTAGTCGCGCTAATGCTCGAAGTGGTTTGCCAAATGCGAGCCAGCGTTTATGGTCAATACTGTTGACTTAAGCGTGAACTCCCACGGTTTTGCTTTTACGTTTTACCTGCCATTTATTCGCCGAAGCCTTATTAACCCTTGGTTTGCTTGATTTTGATATTTTTGATTTGTAATACTTTACGGCACGAATCTGATCAAGTAACTCATGAAAAATGACAATGGCTTTTTCAAGATTACGGGAAACAAAAACAGCAATATCTTGAGCAAGAGATTTAACGGCATTTTTCAATTGCGGCATGACCAAACATTTTTTCGTTTCGATTG
>CAIQZX010000068.1 GCA_903876445.1 uncultured Pseudomonadota bacterium
AATTCCCTCTGGGATTTTACGGCGATAACCAAGCTACCCTCGAGCTACACTCTTTGAAACAGAAACCTAGATTGCGAAACCTAGGAATCCCCGTTCCCTTTAGGGCGGGGAGGATGTCAATCTCTTATTCTCCTGTCCATGCGCTAACATCAACAAAATGCCCAGCAATCCCAGCCGCTGCAGCCATCGCAGGACTCACTAAATGCGTACGTCCGCCGTAGCCTTGTCGTCCTTCAAAATTACGATTCGACGTTGACGCGCAACGTTCGCCTTCTTCTAAACGGTCAGCATTCATCGCCAAACACATTGAACAACCTGCATCTCGCCATTCAAAACCTGCGTCGATGAAAATTTTGTCTAAGCCTTCATTTTCAGCTTGTTGTTTGATTAAACCTGAACCAGGAACAATCAACGCTTGTTTGACGTTGGCGGCAACTTTTTTGCCTTCAACAACAATCGCCGCCGCGCGTAAATCTTCAATGCGCGAATTCGTGCAAGAACCAATAAATACTTTGTCGATTTGAATATCCGTGATTTTTTGACCTGCTTGCAAACCCATATAATCTAAGGCGCGTTGCATACTTTGCGCTTTCACGGCATCCGTTTCATCCGCTGGATTTGGCACAACAGCATCAACCGCTACGACTAATTCAGGCGATGTTCCCCACGTCACTTGTGGTTTGATTTTTGTCGCATCGATGTTAATGACTTTATCGAAAACGGCATCTTTATCGGAATGTAGATTTTGCCAAACACGTTCCGCCATGAACCAATCGTCGCCTTTTGGCGAAAGCGGACGGTTACGGTAATAATCAATTGTTACGTCATCAACAGCCACTAAACCCGCGCGTGCGCCTGCTTCAATTGCCATGTTGCAAACGGTCATGCGTCCTTCCATTGATAACGCGCGAATCGCCGAACCACCGAATTCAATCGTGTAACCGTTGCCGCCAGCCGTCCCGATTTCACCGATAATGGCTAAAACAATGTCTTTTGCCGTCACGCCTGCACGAACTTCACCATTTACTGAAATCAATAAATTTTTCGCTTTTTTCTGAACTAAACACTGTGTGGCTAAAGTATGTTCAACTTCCGATGTGCCAATACCGAACGCTAATGCACCAGACGCGCCATGTGTTGACGTATGCGAATCACCGCAAACAACCGTCATTCCTGGCAACGTCGCGCCTTGTTCAGGGCCAATAACATGAACGATGCCTTGGCGAATATCATTCATCCCAAATTCAGTAATCCCAAATTCGGCACAATTTTTATCCAGCGTTTCAACTTGCAAACGCGAAACGGGATCCGCAATGCCTTTATCACGGTGATTTGTCGGTACGTTATGGTCAGCAACCGCTAAATTTCGCGCCACATTCCACGGTTTTCTATCCGCCAAACGTAAGCCATCAAACGCTTGTGGCGAAGTCACTTCGTGAACTAATTGGCGGTCGATATAAATCAAGCATGAACCATCATCTTCCGTATGAACAACGTGGTCATTCCAAAGTTTGTCGTATAAGGTTTTGCCTGCCATTTTTTTATCCTAAAACTGCAAAAATTTTCGCGGTAATTTCATCCACGCTGCCCACGCCCGCAATAGAACTAAATTTTACATTTTGTTCAGGTGCAGAATAATAATCAACCAGAGGTTTCGTTTGTTCGTGATAAACGCGCAAACGATTTCTAACGGTGTCTTCTTTATCGTCAGCGCGTTGAATGAGCGGTTCACCAGTTTCATCGTCAACGCCTTCAACTTTTGGCGGATTAAATTCGATGTGGTAACTACGACCCGAAACTAAATGTACTCTACGTCCAGCCATACGATTAACGATATTTTCGTCTGGCACATCAATTTCAATTACGGTATCAATAATTACGCCCATTGCTTTCAATCCTTCAGCTTGAATAATCGTGCGTGGAAATCCATCCAACAAGAATCCATTTTTACAATCATCAGCGGTAATCCGTTCTTTAATCAGCCCCAAAATAATATCGTCAGAAACTAATTGTCCCGCGTCCATCACTCTTTTCGCTTCCACACCAAGCGGCGTGCCAGCGCGTACAGCCGAACGTAACATATCGCCTGTCGATATTTGAGGAATAGCATATTTTTCGGTAATAAATTGGGCTTGTGTGCCTTTACCTGAACCGGGACCGCCTAACAAAATAATGTGCATGAATAACTCCAACGTGGTGCTGAAAATTTAAATTGAAAAATGTTTAAGGTATTTTATCGCATAATTCAGCTAAACTCTTGTTAAAAATACGCTTAATTTTCAGAGTGAATCCAAATGAGTAAAAAAACAAAAACCGCTTTTGTTTGTGACCAATGTGGTGCTGATTATCCCCGTTGGAATGGACAATGTGCGAGTTGTGGCGAATGGAACACCATCAAAGAAATCCGTTTAGCATCTACGAATGAAAAGCGTCCTGCTGCCAGTGGTTATGCGGGAAATCGCTCCGAAGTGAAACGCTTGTCTGATGTCAATTTATCGGAAGCCGAACGCATTTCAAGCGGCATTTCAGAATTTGACCGTGTTTTAGGTGGCGGTATTGTGCGTGGAAGTGTCGTGTTAATCGGCGGCGCACCTGGTGCAGGAAAAAGTACATTATTGCTTCAAGCGATTGCCAATATCGCCGCACAGGATATTTCAGTTTTGTATGTTTCGGGTGAGGAATCTTTGCAACAAATCGCTGAACGCGCCAATCGTTTAAAATTACCCGCAGAAAACATTTTGATGTTGGCTGAAACGTCGGTGCAACGAATTTGCGATATATTGGACGAAATTCATCCGCAAATTTTAGTGATTGATTCGATACAAGTGATGCACACTCAAACGTCGGAATCAGCGGCGGGTTCCGTATCACAAGTGCGCGAATCGGCAAGTTATTTAACGCAATACGCCAAACAACATGACGTGTCTATTTTTATGGTGGGTCACGTTACAAAAGACCATTCTCTCGCAGGACCTATGACGTTAAGCCATATTGTTGATACGCAAGTCATGTTGTCATCAACCGATGATGCCCGTTATCGTGTGTTACGCGCGGACAAAAATCGTTTCGGCAGCATTGGTGAATTGGGATTTTTTGCGATGGATAATTCAGGATTGAAAGAAGTTAAAAATCCGTCAGCGATGTTTTTAAATCGTGCTGAAAAACCATCGGCGGGAAGTGTCGTAACGGTACTCTGGGAAGGAACACGTCCGTTATTGGTTGAAATACAGGCTCTTGTCACAGATTGTCAATATGGCAATCCCCGTCGTTTAGCCGTTGGTTTGGATCAAAATCGTTTAGCGATGTTATTAGCTATTTTGACGCGCCACGGTGGAATCGCTACAGCGAGTGACGAAATTTACGCTAACGTCGTCGGCGGGATTCGTGTGACAGAAACCAGTTCAGATTTAGCGATTATCGCCAGCATCGTTTCTAGTTTGCGAAATAAAGTCGTTTCACAAGACGCTTTTTTCTTTGGTGAATTAGGTTTGAATGGTGAAATTCGTCCTGTTGCCAATGGTCATGCACGTTTAAATGATGCCGCGAAACACGGTTTTAAAAAAGCCGTTATTCCAAAAGGAAACGCACCTAAGAAAGCGATTGCAGGTTTAGAAATTCATGCCGTCACAACGCTTTCTGAAGTGTTAGATATTTTATTTGAAATTTGATTTTTTCGTTTTATTTCAGTGCGTCATAAACTTCTTTTGGCATTCTAGTTCCCGGTCTGCGCTCGATTAAACCTAACCGTTCGAAATCGGTCTCATAAAGTGAACCAATACCTTGAATCATAATGTAGCCATTTTTCTTCAATTCCATTTTGATTGTTTCACTGTGCAAGGCAAATATCTTCTTAATTTTCTCATTGTAGGATTCTCGTGCGGCTTTTTTAGAAATCGCTTCCTCAATGTGATCGATGTCTAATTCTCCTGCGAGGGCTTTGTTAATTAAACCGTTTAAGTAGGCGAGGGGGGATTTAATTCCGCCTTTCTGCAAAGCCGCGCGAAGCATGGATATAATAATTTTTTGCAATGGAAAAGAGACTTTAGCAATCGCTTTTTTAGCAATAATTTTTTCTTTCATTGTTAATTGTGGAATGTCCACTTCAACGATGATATTCGGATTTACATCAATTGCCGCCGCTATCGCCGCTATTTTCTGGGCTTCTTTTTCCGCATCTTCTAATTTTTCCTCGTCCTCTGGAATTGGCAGAACGTACACTTTTGATATTGGGTATAGTTCATTTTCCGGTTCAACGTTTTTAGCCGCTGGTTTTACACTTACAGTTGGTGTTTTTATTTCTACGGTCTTTTCCGTGTGTTCAGTTTCAACATGAGAGTCTTCTTCTTTGGCTTTTGCTTCCCGTTCGAGTTGTCTTTTTTTCAATTGCGCCATTAACTCAAGCGTTTCACCGACTAATTCGTTTGCAGCAAGATTGGCTTGAATTGCCATTTCACTGGTTTCTTCTAAATCAAATTCCGTAAGCGAAACCGGATCAATCGTAATTATTTCACCTCTTGCGGCAGCTTCTGCTTCTAATTTCTGAGCCGTTTCGATTTTCAGGTTAGCAATTTTGCCCGCTTGCATTTTCATTTCAAAACTAAGTTTGAATTTCGATTGCTCTCGAGCGGCTTCGTTTAATTTTTCAATTTCGAGTTCTTTTTGGGCTAAATCCGCTTCCATCGCTTGTGTCATGTCATCGATTTTTCTTTTCACTTCAGTAACAAAAGCCATTTTTTCCGATTCTGATTCCGTCATTTGATGTTTTAGATTTTCGGTTTCTTCTTCATCAATTTCCGAAATTACCGATTTTTCCGTTTCTAATTCTTGTTCTTGTTCTTCTTCCGCATCAATTTCACTTTCAAGTTTTTCTTGTTCAGGTTCTTCAGAAAGCACAATATCTTCTTCGATGTATTCATTTTCTCTTTCTGCTGTTTCTATTTCTGTTTCCGCTATTGAATCTGTTTTTTCATTATTTGTATTAACAGGGGAGGGCGGGGAGGTTGGATTTTCAAGGCGTTCGAGCTGTCTTTTTTTCAATTGCGCCATTAACTCAAGCGTTTCACCCACTAATTCATTTGCGGCAAGATTGGTTCGAATTGCCATTTCACTGGTTTCTTCTAAATCAAATTCCGTAAGCGAAACCGGATCAATCGTAATCATTTCGCCTCGGGCAGCGGCTTCTTCTTCCAATTTCTGAGCCGTTTCGATTTTCTGATTGGCGATTTTTCCGGCTTGCATTTTCATTTCAAAACTAAGTTTGAATTTCGATTGCTCTCGAGCGGCTTCGTTTAATTTTTCAATTTCGATTTCTTTCTCCGCTAAATTAACTTCCATTGCTCTGGTCATTTCATCGATTTTCTTTTTCATTTCCATGACTAGCTTGATTTCTTCAGATTCGGTTTTTTCCGATTCGGATGAAATTATTTCAGTGTTTTCCAGCGTTTCTTTCGCTATTAGATTATTTTCTTCAATCAAATTTTCATCAACGTCATCAAATTCATTTTCGTTTTCAAAAAACATTTTTGTTTCAATTTCAGTTTCAGTTACGATTTCACTGTTTTCAATCGTTTCTTCAGACTGATTTTCTAATTCTTGGTTTTCGGATGCCGCTGCTTGTGCTAATTCTTCAGCGACTTTTCTGGCGAGTTGTCTTTCTTTTAATTGCGCCATCAACACCAATGTTTCACCAACAACATGATTAGCAACGGCATTGGCTTGAACTTCGACAAGTGTTTTTTCGACTAAATCAAATTCTCTAATTGACGTTGGATCGACAATGATAATAAAACCATTTTCTAATGCTTCAGCTTCGATTTCTTGTGCCTTTTCTATTTTTAAACTGGCAATTTTAGAGGCTTTCATTTTCATTTCAGGTGGTAAATAAATGCTGCCCGATTCTTTTGGATTGGTTTTGTAAAATTCGGCTAATTTTTCTTCCGCTAACATATTTGACACCACGTTTGTTTGAGCATCCATTTTGGTGTATTCCCTTACGTCATATTCAAAATATATTGACGGATCAACGTCCAAAATTAACGCTTTTCTGTGTTGAGTTTTAACTTCATAAATAACCGCCTCGACCTTTTTATTCGACATTTCCTCGGCGATAACTTGCATTTCGGGACTTAATGAATCAATCAATTCGGCTCTTTTATTCGCCGCAATTTCAAGCAATCTTTCTGGAATTAACTCGTCGGATAATCGATTGATTTCAATTGCCTGTGGTGTTTTATCTCTCAAATTAAATTTTGTAAATGAAATGGGATTAACGGTAACGCGGATGTCGAATTCTTCCATCGCTAATTTCATCGCCTCAGCTTCCTTTATTTTCATATCGGTAATCTGCATTGCCTTGGTTCTTATTTCGTCTTCTACGGCGAAATTTGACGCTATTTTTGATGATTCGTTTTCCTTTTCTACCGTGATTTTTTCTTCAACCGTTTTTTCAGTTATGTTTTTAATTTCGGTTTCGGTTTCAACCTGATTTTTAGGTTCAGGTTTTTTTCCCTGCATTTCAGCTAATAAAGTCCCAATTGGTTTGAGTTTCATTTCTGCAACTAACTCATTCAAACTTTGTGTATCTTCGGGTTTTGTTTCGGTTTCTGATTCATCAGGAATTTCATCTGTTCCTGTTATTTCTTGAATTCGGGCTTTATGTACTTGTGCCGCTTTTCTTTCAACATCAGCTTGAATTGCATCTAGCATCGCGTTAATACGTTTACTAATGGCTTCGGCGGCTTCTTTCTTTTGTTCTGCTTCGGTTTTTTTCCGTTCTTCTTCGGCGGCTTTGGTTTTTACATCGGATTTTTGTTTTATTTCCGCGAATAGGTTATTGGCAATGTTATTCGCGCTAACCGGTTCAAATCGACTTTCTGGTTTATCGTCTTTTGGAAATTCGATTTCATGTTTAATTCTTAAAATTTCTTCCGCTGACGGTTCTACTCTTTTTGGCGAAATTCCCGTTTCTGTTTTATCAATGCTTTGGCTTGCGATTTCGACTTTCGGAGATGGCGCGATTGTTTCATTTTCGATAACACTTTTTTCGGCAATTTTGACTTCGATTATCGGTTTAATTATTGGTTTTGCAATTTCGGGGATTATCGATTTTTCAGCTGTTTTTAGTGAAGGCTCTGCAATTGGCGTAGTTATTGGTTTTTCGACCTCAAATTCACTGATTTTTTCTTCAAAAATTTCTGAATTCGTTGTTGTTTTTAAAATCTTTTTTAAAGATTGTTTGTTTTTTAAAGGAAAATTACTTTTTTTTATTTCGTTGTCAATTTTCCCTTGGGGTATTATCCCGTCGGACTTTTTGCTGTTTGCTGCTATTGCTGACTCCGTGTTATTTACAGCTCCAGAATCGACAACTGAAACATACCAATGTGTGTGACCGGAAGTCTCGCGGGTGTAACGGGCAAAGCCAATTTTTTGTAATTTCATCAGGGCTTTGTAGGCAGTACGCTCACAGATATTCACGCCCGTGGCGATGTCTTTGGCGCGTAATTTCCAATAGGGTGGCTTTGATAATAAGTAATTCAAAACCGAACTGTCTCGCGGCTTTAAATTGGCTTGTTCATAGTGGCGATTGAAATCAAACAGGGCGTTAGGTAATGCCGTGAAGTTTTCAGTGCAGACAGGTCGATTGATGTTTTTCTCGGTTGCCATGATTTTAAATTCCGAAATGGTAAGTGTTTAAACCTAAAAGCTATCATTAGTTATTACTCACAGTTTAATTCACAAACACTTTTTTTAAAATTCTTTTTTTGTGAACACCGTCAAGGTTTTGAAATTGATTTTGCTGTATAGTTTCAAATTCGTTTCACCTAATCTTTTTGTTTTTTTCAAAATGTTAGGCTGTGACAAAATAAATTGTTCACATCGATTACAAAACAAAATTTTATTTAAAGTTTCATTTCTAAGTGTCGATAACAACACCATGGACTTAATTGAACGACTTAATTAAGCGTCATGTTCAAGTTGGTACAAATCAACTTTAATTTTTTATATCTATCTCGAGGATGCAAAAATGGCAAAATTTACTACAAGCACCACCGTCACAAACATGAGTGCTGCCGAGTTTAAAGCACTTACCGTTGCTGATTTAAGCATAATGACAGCGACACAAGCTGCAACATTAACGAATGACTACACATCACTTTTAACAGCTACAACTATTAAACCGCTTTTGGGCTTCATTAAAGCCCAATTTATCCAAACAGCAATCGAAGGACTTCCAAAAGCTGTTATGTCAGTTATCCCTGTTGCTAATTTGACAGCGACTCAAATGGGCTATTTGAGTGCTGATCAAATCAACGGATTTACGCCACAGCAAATACAAACCATTACTTCAACACAATGGGCAGGTGTTGTTAGTGGTAGTAATGCTACTGATGTTATTCAAGCGATCGATCCAAAAATCATTAGTGCTCTCGACGTAAATCATGTTTCAGCCGCATTTATTGGCTCGTTGAGTGATCCTGAACTTAAAGCTTTAACCCCAAATCAAATTTCTGCCTTATCTACAGCGCAAGTTGCTCAGTTTGACGATGCGGATACGTCAGCATTATCGTCAGTGCAAATTGCTGCATTCACTGCATTACAAACACCTAAATTGACTACGGCTGCTATTAGTGGCATCTCAGCTTCAGCATTCGGTGCATTCACTAGCAAAGCGTTTGCTGCTATAACTTCAGCTTCTGCTAACAACATCGAAGTTATTTCTGCGGAACAAGCTGCATTCATGACAGCGGATCAAGTTAAATCGTTAACAGCTGGCAAAATAGGTATGTTAGCAAGTGACGCTGTTGCCGCGTTGAAACCTGCGGCACTAGCTGGTATTGATACAGCAGATGTATCAAGCATCAACTCCGCCGCTATTGCCTTGTTAACAACAGATCATATTAAAGCTCTTTCACCAGCTCAGTTTGGTGCATTGGCCACCGTAACGCAAGCTCAATTGCAACAATTAACTGCAGAGCAGATGGCAGTGGTAAGTCCTGAACAAATCATTAAATTAGCAGGATCAGATTTCGGTTCAGCCGCTACAGGCGCAGGTACCGACGTGTTCAGCTCTGCTATTATTGACGCATTATTACCAGCAACAATTTCAGCTATTTTACCAGCCTCGATTCCTTACATTTCTTCAGCAGCATTTTCTGCCTTTACACCCGCTCAGATTACAGCTCTTACACCTATCCAATTTGGCAACTTAGCGACTGCTCAGTTGAACGCATTGACTTCAGAGCAAACCGTTGCAATTACTCCTGCTCAAATTGCAAAATTAGCGGCAACCGATTTTGGTTCAGCGGCTGGTGGTGCGGGTACAGCCGTATTTTCATCGGATGATATTGCTGGCTTATCACCAAAAGCTATCGCTGCTATTTTACCTGCCTCTTTTGCAAATATCGCAATCGGTTCATTTGCTTTATTGTCTGCAGATCAAGTTAAAGCCATTTCACCAGCCCAATTTGACCAATTAGGCACTGCTCAACTTAGCAGTTTCACGTCAGATCAAGCGGTATCGATTTTACCTGAACAAATTAAAAAGTTGACAGGTGCAGAAGTATTTAAATTCTCTTCTGATGAAGTTATTGCCTTGCAACCTGCTGCGATTAAAGCAATTCCAGCTTCAGCTTTTGGTTTAGCTAACACTGTAGGACTTGTTTCAACAGCTTTCGCTTCTATGACGGTTGACCAAATCAAAGCAATTACAACAGCACAAATTGCAGTGATGAATACTGGTCAAATCGCTGAAATGGGTACTGATCAGGCGGCTGCATTGACACCAGTTCAAGTCTATAAATTTAGTGCTGCACAAGCTACTGAATTAACGACAGACGCAATCGCTGCACTCCAACCTGCAGCGGCTGGCAAATTGAACATTCTTAGCTTCGCGAGTGACGACATTGCAATGTTGACAGCTGAACAATGTGCAAAATTAACCGGAACTTCTTACCAAGTTGCAGGCTTGGCTTCTGATGACACACAAGGTTTGACTGCATCGCAAGTTGCTGCAATTACACCAAGTACCTTTAAAGCGTTAACAGGTACTGCTGTTGGTGGTTCAGGTGGCTTAAATGGTTTGACTATTGATGCAATGACAGCTGTTTCTCCAGCACAATTGACTGGATTATCAGTGATTCAACTTGAATCACTCTCTGAAACTCAGGTGAATGTATTGAGCGACACGGCTAAAACGTATTTGTATAACAAAGGCTATACAACTATGACAAGTACCGCTGCGACTCAAGGTATTGAAACATCTGCTACTGTTGCTGCTACAGCGGCAGCAACAACTTACACTGCAGGCGCTAAAGCCGTTAACTTAACAGGTGGTACTACAGCCGACACTATTATCGGCAGCCCACAAGCCGATACAATTGACGGTGGTTTAGGTGCCGATAGTATTACTTCTGGTGCAGGTAACGATGGCATTACGGTTGCTACCCGTGCAGGTTTACATGCATTCACTACTCTCGATGGTGGTGCCGGCACTGATACCTTGACTCTAACGGCTGCAACCGGCATTACAACTGGTGATTTTTCATACGTAACAGGTATTGAAAACGTCGTATTAGGTGCTGCGGGTACAGAAACTTTTGCTGTCGATTTCATTAACGCACTCATTCCAACCATTACAGGTTCTTCAGGTATTGATGCGATTACATTTGCGGGTGGTGCTGTTGATGTTACGATTATTGGTGGTGGCGGTGCTGATACTATCACATTGCCTAACTTCTCTAATAGCGTTACCCTTAGTGAAACAGGTGTAGGTGCTGCGGTTGCCATTACTGGTGTTGCTGGCGCTGACACGATTACTATTACAAGCTCTATCGGTTCTTCTACTGCACCAGCAACAATTAACGCCGCTGGTGGTGATGACATTATTACTTTAAAAGGGGCTGTGACTACCTATGCGTATATCACAGCAGCAGATGCTGATGGTGTAGATACGATTGATTTAGGTGCTTCACATTCAGGAAAAGTAGTTGTTGATCTTAGTGGTGTAGCAACGGCTTCAAACGTTGATACTGTTTATAACTTTATTCACGGTATTGATAAAATTGCCTTAAATGCCGCTGAAGCAACAGTTGGTACAGGTGTAGCAGGTATTTCTGGTTCAAGCGTAATGACAGTTGCTCAAGTTCAAGCAGTAGCCGCGTCAAATACAACTGTTATTGCTATCGTTGATACCGCTGAAAACTTAGGTACGCTAGGCGCAACAATTGGTGATGTCACAACATACGCCGCGACTGCATTGTATGCTATCGCATCTGATACAGGTGCTGTGTACGTTGATGATGATGGCGATTGGACATCAGGCGTTGTACAAATTGCAACTGTTGGTTGTTCTTCTTCAATTACAGCTAGTGACTTGCTAACTTCATAAGTAAGAGTTTCTTTGCTTTAATTATGTAATAAAAAAAGCCTCGCTTTCTGCAAAGAAGGCGGGGCTTTTTACCTCCCCCTGCCTTCGCTACGCTACGGCTTCCCCCTCCAAAGGGGGATAAATATAAAAAACTGTTTCGCCCCCTTTGGAGGGGCAGCGCGATAGCGCGGGGGAGGTGCTTTAAAGTCCTGCTTTCCGGAAGAAAGGTGTTTGGAGTTATTGAATTTCAAAATGGCAAAAAAATTGCTTTATATTGTGTTAATGAACATAAACTTGGGAATTAAAAAATGTTATTTCAAATTCAAAAAGAGCTAGCAAACAAACGAGCAAATACGCTTGCTATTTCTGTTGAACGTCATATTTCTCAATATGAAAAATTAAAACAGGAATACGAAGCCTTGTCCTCAACTGTAAGGCATGGACTTTCAACTTCGTTTAAAGTATTTTTGTTATTAAATGCTGTAGCACGTCAAGATTTAGTTTTTGCGGGGCAGTTAGTCGCAGACCATGATTATGAAAAAATGGATAATTTTCAAGCCAATTTGGCTTTAGGACGGTTTTATGCGAAAGGTCGTCATGTTTTTAAAAAGCAAACGATTAAATATCTTTTACCGCTTTTTAATGAAAAAAAATTAGATTCTGGTGATTTGTTAACGTTATTCCATGTGTTATTAGAAAGTGCTGATCATGAAAACTGTCGTCGTATTATTGCATTTGTCTTAGAGCATCATTCTGAAAATTTGCGATGGAATATAGAAGTTTTAACGTATCAAATCAATATGAAGCATTTGTATCCGAATAATGAAACGTTAATTGTCCAAAACCTTAAATCACTTTATCCAAAGTGTAAAACAAGTAGCGAATATGTTCGAATGGCGGTATGTTTTTTTGAAGCCGGTTTTTTTAAAGACGCGATAAATATGTTTGATTTAGGATTACAAAAAATAATCCCTGTTCAGCAACGTGTCCAACAAGAGAAATTATTTGATTCATCTCAGTGCCTTTCCAGTATGAATGAAGTTATTGATATTTTGGAGTTGCACGGAATTAAACCTTTTGTTGCTTTTGGAAGTTTATTAGGTTTGGTACGCGATGGTAAATTTATGGACTACGATAAAGATGCAGATATAGGTATTTTTATTCACGATTATGATGAAATTTTCAAAATAGTTTCAATATTGTGTGAATCATCAAAATTTATTTCACCGGATATGGTTAATAAATCAAAAGAAAGTAATTTTTGGAATGTCAGTATAATTGACACAGAGCGAATTGCTGTGATTGATTTATTCTTTTTTTATAATCAATCAACGCATATTGAAGCAGGTGTTTACCGTTCTTGTGCTGCATTAAAATGGGCTTTTAAACCCTTTGAATTAGTTAGAGGTAATTTAGCGGGTAAAAAGTATTGGTTGCCTGACAATATCGAACAACATTTAGAAGAACTGTATGGCAATTGGCGGGAGCCTGTTGAAGTTTGGGATTCTTTGGTTGATTGTCCTAATTTAATAAGAAGTTCACAACCCCAAGTTTTATATTATGGATTGTTGCGACTGCACAATGCCATAGCAGAAGGAAAAAATAAAAAAATTCTGAATTATTATGAAAAATTAACGACGCGATGGGGGATGTGTTTTAGTCCTGAAGCTGAATCAAATATAAAAAGACTATTACAATAGATGAGAACTCAAAATGACTGTTATCTCAAAAACACTTGAACAAACGGCAGAATTTTGGAAAGGTTTTTACGCCAATCGAAGTTTGCGTCATACACCAAGCCCATTTGCTCAATGGTGTTTGGAAAATCATTTACCGGAAAATAGCAAAATTTTAGAACTTGGCTGTGGAAATGGACGCGATAGTTTTGCCTTTTTACATCAGAATTTGCCTGTAATTGCGCTTGATGCTTGCCCTGTTGCGATTGCAGATAATTTGGAACATCAAAAAAGTTTGAATTTACAACTGCAAGGGCATTTTTCAACGCTGGATTTTGCCGATTTGGACACTTTAGAAACCAAAAACATCAACACACTTTACAGCCGATTTGTATTGCACGCGATTCCGGAAATTTTAGAAGATAAAATTTTAGATTACGCTACAGTACAATTGCCAAAAGAAGGGCGAATGTTACATGAATTTAGAACCATTCGTGATCCATTGATGCAACAAGGTGAAGCGTTGAGTAAAACTGAACGATTAACGACACATTACAGACGTTTTTTGAATCCAGATGTATTTCGTGAAAAATTAGCCGCTCGCGGTTGGAAGGAATTATTTTTTGTTGAAAGTGACACACTTGCTGTTTTTGGCAATGAAAATCCTGTCGTAGCAAGAATTGTCGCTGAAAAAAAATAAACTGACTTGAAAAAGTCCTGTTTTCCGAAGGAAAGCAGGGGGTATTTAAATTGAGCTATTAACTTTAAAGGAAACAACTATGTTAATTCATAACACTAACTTACCAACAGTAAACATCACGAACATTTTCATGCCCCCGTACAATATGCTGCCGAATGGCATATCGCCGATGAGTATCGATCACGATGATGTTGTAAATAATGCGATTGCGCCGCCGACTGTGGCTAATCAAGATAACGGGTTTTCATTCGTTCAAAATGTACTAAAAACGTTGCAAAATGTGATGGCTACTGCGTCGTCGGCGACAGATGCCACAACAACGGATGCTGCGCCAGTGGATACCCCAACAACCACGACATTATCGAATCCTAATCCAATTGGGGCGTTGCAAGTTTTTCTCTATGATTTGAATCAAGCCTTAACAACAACGCCGCCAGCTTCTGCGCCTGTTGTTGACGGCGTAACGGCTACATTGCCGCCAGAAACGAAACCGGCTTATGACAATTCATCGGCAAGTTTACAAAATTTGATTACTTCGTTGGGTAATGGCAGCAATCAGAACAGCAATTTGCAAACTGATTTCTCGAATGTTATTCAGTCGATTGGCGGTTCGCCTTCGTCAGTGAGTTTGGTGGATTTCTTAAAACAACTCGCCGCAAATGTCGGTAATGGCGATGCTAATGCGTTGCAAAATAATGTGGGGAATCTTTTTGTTGCGACCGCTTAGAATATCGATGTTACCGATACTTTTTTCTTAACTTTCGTTAACTGCGTCCCATAACAGAGTTATGAGCGGGTGTATCTACCAATGCAAAGCGTTAAAAAGGCTTTGCTCTTTGTTGCTGAAAAAGGGCTTGGTTCTCGCCATAAGGTACAGTGCCAGCAG
>CAIQZX010000069.1 GCA_903876445.1 uncultured Pseudomonadota bacterium
ACCCGTTTAGAAGATGGGGAACGCTTTACAGTCACGACAGAACCTGCCGCCTCAAATTGGTTGCACAATCTAACTATGATTGGTTTAGATTGCAAATAGGTTTGCTTTTCACACATTGTGAGCCTCTTGGTTTTCGATGACCAACAATGTAAGCACACGGGAATTTTACAGTATGAATAAGAAAATCAAAAGCCGCTTCGCGGAAGGAGTGCTATCCATCCCCACCCAGAGCTGATAGGCTTGGGTGGGGAATTTCGCACGGTCAGTTAAACATCGTGCCTTGAACCGGTTGTGTTAAATTGCACTCAACCAAAATATGACCGTGCGAAGAATTCACCAACCTCATTAACGTTAACAATCCTAATTTCGTACGCCTGCGATTTGCATTTGTGATTTGAATTTGCTCTTTAATTTTTTGAATGGTTGGAACGACAATTTATAACAGTTTTTAAGCAAGCAGCTTGCCGGTTAATAATCTTTGCCAAAAATCAATTTATCTTTCAATGTAGATACGCTCATTTTCTGTTCGAGTAGTTCTTGATACCAACTACTATCGGTTGTATCACCATACAAAATTGCGCCAATTAGCCGATGTGTTTTCAATACCAATTTTTTGTAAATTCCTAACGCGGGATTGGAAAAGGTAATGCTTTCACTTTCATCGTCGCCGAGAAAATCACCGATTGAAAACAGTTGAATTCCTGCAACTTTCAACTTTGTTGCTGTTGGTAAAGTGATATATTCCGCCACGCCGGTTTTGCTGAGACGACTTGCACAAACTTTGGCTTGTTCAAACAATGGCGCGGCTAATTCAAATGTTGCACCACGATGTTGAATACATTCACCAACCGCGTAAATACTGGGGTCATAAGTTTGCAACGTATCGTTCACCACAATTCCGCGTTCACAATATAAACCGGCTTCTTTTGCAAGGGTTATGTTCGGCTCAATGCCAATTGCGGTAATAAACAAATCACACGCTAATTCACTTTTATCTTCAAATTGCGCCGCGATAATGTGTTTATTTTCATTTCCGATTAACGCTTTTAATTTTGCCGACATTTTGAAAACAATGCCGCGCTGTTCAAGTTCATTTTGTAATAGCGTTGCTGCCGTTTTATCAAGCTGACGATTGAGCAACATTTGATGACTGTGAACAACGGTGACTTCCATACCGTGTAACGCCAGTCCATACGCGGTTTCTAAACCCAATAAACTGCCACCTAAAACAACCACTTTTTTGTGCGTGCGACTGTAATCAAGGATTTTATTTACGTCCATAATGTGACGAAAACTAATTACGCCGTCTAAATTATGACCGTCAACTTTAGGGAAAATGGCTTTTGAACCCGTGGCAATCAATAATCGGTCGTAACTCGCGGTCGTGCCGTCAATCGCAATTACTTTTTTATAACCGCGTTCGATTCGCGCCACCGCTTTTTTCTCACCGGCGTGAAATTTAATTTTATTCTCGACGTACCATTGGCGCGGTTTGATGATGATGTCTTCGACGGGTTTATCGCCTGACAAAATTGCTGACAACATGATTCGATTGTACTCGCCATAAGGTTCTGTTCCGAAAACGGTGATTTCATATTGGTCGGGCGATACGCTCAATAATTCTTCAATGGTTCGCATTCCCGCCATGCCATTACCGATGACCACTAATTGTTGTTTGGGTTTCATAAATTGGAGATGTTCATGGGGATTTTTCTTTCCAAAGGCAATTAAAATGCTATTTGACGTTGATTTTGCAATGGTTATGCCAGCATTTTAACCAATTGATTGTATTGGAATTTATGATTTTTAATACGGATTTTATTACGATTACCTGCATTTTGTGCCTTGTTATGGTGCAAGTAACGTATCAAAAAGGGGAGGGCAGTTTTTGATGATAAAAAATAAGTAAATGCACCAAAATGTAATTTTCTTTCCCACCCAAATTACAACGTTTGTGGATGGGAAAGACAGCGCAGTTAGTCAAAAATTACCGTAAAACGCCCGTTGGAGAAGAATAATTATCCATAATTTGCACATAATTAGAACGTTCATAAGCACTTGGATCAATTGCATTTTGTTGGCTAACGCTACCTTTGAGTTGTCGAACAGAGGTGTATTCATGTTCAAGCAACCATTCTTCTAATTCTGATAACATTTCGCTTAAACGCCCGATGCCATTTTTTAATAACGCACTGCAAAGATGTACAACATCCGCACCGGCGAGCAACGCTTTTAAAATGTCTGGCGTTTGGTGGAATCCACCCGTGACAGCTAACGAAAGTTGTGTCCGACCGTACAATAATCCCGTCCAACGAATTCGCAATAAAGCTTCCGCTTCAGTAGATAATTCCAATTTTGGCAAAACTTCCAATGTTTCTAAATCAATATCCGGCTGATAAAAACGATTAAATATCGTAATACCTCTCGCGCCTGCTAATTCCAAACGTTTCGCAAAATGAATCGGGGAACTAAATTGCGCCGAAAGTTTCATTGTAATCGGTATCGTTACAGACGATTTCAATTCTCGTAAAATATCTAAATAACGATTTTCAACCATTTCGCTGCTTTCCTCAATGTTCGCGGCGATGTGATAAATGTTTAACTCTAAAGCATCCGCGCCGGCTTGCTCTAATTGCCTACCATAATCAACCCAGCCGCTCATAGAAGTTCCATTCAAGCTAGCGATAACAGGAATGGATAATGTAGCTTTAAGTTTTTGTAATTGTTCAAAATAGCGATCTTGATATGTTTGCAAATTATTTGGCATGGGATGAAATGAATTCGCCTCGCCATGTCCGATTGCTTGTTGGTAAAAAAATCGTGAAACTTCGTTGTGTTCAGCATTGATTTTCTCTTCAAACAACGAATACATGACTAATGCAGATGCACCGGCATCCTCAAGTTTTTTCGCGTTATTCAAGTCATGGCTTAAAGGTGAAGCAGAAGGCACTAATGGATTTTTGAGTGTTAAACCTAAATAATTCGTTGTTAAATCAATCATTTTTATTCTCCGAAGTGGTTTTAATTTTCGCTTTCAAAGCAGAAACACTTACTGCGTCGTTGCAATCTAGTTCAGAAAGCTGTTTGTAATAGTGGTAACGATTTTTCACATCTTGCTGGGATTGTTCTAAAAATTCTTCAGCCGTTTCAGGGTGCATTTGCCATAACATACTAAAACGGGTTTCAGTTTGCACAAACTCACGATAAGGAATCGAGGGTTCAGGTGAATCTAAGTGCATTGGATTTTTACCTTCTTTAAGTTTGTTTGGATTAAAACGGAAAAGTGACCAATGCCCACTTTTTACCGCTAAACTTTGTTGTCGATGATTATTCGACAAATCCACACCGTGCGCGATACAAGGCGCGTAAGCAATAATAATCGATGGTCCGTCATGGGCTTCTGCTTCCAAAAATGCGGTTAACGTTTGCGTATCTTTGCCGGCATACGCGACGTGCGCGACATAAACGTTAGGATAATCCATGGCTAATAATGCCAAATCTTTTTTTGCTGTGGTTTTACCGCCTGCTGAAAATTTTGCTACTGCGCCACGCGGTGTGGACTTTGACGTTTGTCCTCCCGTATTGGAATACACTTCAGTATCTAAAACCAAAATATTGACGTTTCGCCCACTCGCTAAAACATGATCTAGCCCACCATAACCAATATCATACGCCCAACCATCTCCGCCGATAATCCACACACTTTTTTTACATAAATTATCCGCAAGTTCTAATAACATTCGTGCGGTATCGCTAGACAGAGATTGTAACAATTTTTTTAATGCGACTACTCGTTCGCGTTGTTCATAAATTCCCGCTTCATCGGATTGATCGGCATTTAAAATTGCATCTACTAAGTTTTCGTCTAAGGATTCACGCAAAGAAATCAGCAGTTCTTGGGCTTGATCATTTTGTTTATCTAACGCAACTCGCATTCCTAAACCAAATTCTGCATTGTCTTCAAATAATGAATTGCTCCATGCAACACCACGTCCATCGGCATTCTTTGTCCACGGTGTGGTCGGTAAATTACCGCCATAAATCGATGAGCAACCGGTCGCATTAGCGACTAACATACGATCGCCAAATAATTGTGAGGCGAGTTTAATGTAAGGCGTTTCGCCGCAACCAACACACGCACCTGAGAATTCAAACAGCGGTTGCAAAACCATCGCGCCCTTAATCGTGTTTGTTTTTAACAACCGCCGATCGTATTCGGGAATCGATAAAAAGAAATCCCAATTTTCGGATTCTTTTTCTCGCAAAGGCGGTTGTGATTGCATATTTAAGGCTTTCCGGCTGGCATTAGATTTATCACGAATAGGACAAATATCGACACATAAATTACAGCCTGTACAATCTTCAGGCGCAACTTGATAACTCATCGACAACCCGTCGGGAAAATCTTTTCCTAACATTGGCGTGTGCTTGAATGTTTCAGGTGCATTTTCCAAAACGTTATCTGGATAAATTTTGCTCCGAATCACCGAATGTGGGCAAACCATCACACATTTTCCACATTGCGTACATAAATCGCTTTCCCAAACCGGAATTTCTAATGCCAAATTGCGTTTTTCATAAGCCGCTGTCCCCGTTGGAAATGTGCCATCAATGGGCATAACGCTGACGGGTAACGCATTTCCACGTCCGGCAATAATTTCACTCGTAACTTTTTGCACAAAAATCGGTGCCGTTTTATCAATCGCAGATTTAATTTCAATCGTGCTACAAATCGTATTTTGTAACGGCACGGTGTGCAAACTGGCGAGTGTTTCGTCAATCGCCAGCATATTGAGTTCCACCATGCGCTGACCTTTTTTGCCATAAGTTTTTTCGACTGCGCGTTTAATTGCTGTTATCGCTTGCGCTTGTGGTAACACGCCAGAAATGGCAAAAAAACAGGTTTGCATAATGGTGTTGATATGTCTGCCCATTCCCACTTTCTCAGCGACGGCATCGCCGTTAATGACATAAAATCGAATCTGTTTATCCAACATTTGCTGTTGCATTTTTGCAGGCAACGACTCCCAAATTCGTTCCACGGGTTCAGGCGAATTCAACAAAAAAACGGCTTTTTCAGCGGCATTAGCAAGCATATCGTAACGCTGTAAAAAAATAGTTTGATGACAGCCAATAAAATTTGCATCATTTTCAGCTATCAAATAGGTGGCGCGAATGGGTTGTGAACCAAAACGCAAATGGGAAACCGTAATTGCGCCGGATTTTTTAGAATCGTAAACGAAATATCCTTGAGCGTGTAAATCCGTTTCTTCACCAATAATTTTGATGGTGTTTTTATTCGCGCCAACCGTGCCATCGCTGCCCAAGCCGTAAAACATTGCTTGAAAAGTTTCATTCAGTGCATCAGTACGATAATTTGCATCCCAATTCAAACTGCTGTGTGTGACATCGTCGTTAATGCCAATCGTAAAATGATTTTTAGGATGAAGTGATTTCAATTCATCAAAAATAGCTTTAATCATTCCAGTCGTGAATTCTTTGGATGATAAGCCATAACGTCCACCGACGACGGTAGGTAATGCCGAAAATTTTGTTTCGCCACTTAGATAATCTTGGGCGAGTGCCGTTAAAAAATCTTTATAAAGCGGTTCACCATCTGAACCGGGTTCTTTTGTTCTATCTAAAACCGCAATTTTTCGAGATGCTACGGGGAGGGCAGCGAGCAAACTTTTTGCATCGAAAGGACGGTACAAACGTACTTTAAGCAAACCTACATTTTCGCCTTGTCGATTTAGATAATCAACGGTTTCAGCGACAGATTCTGCGCCCGATCCCATGATAATAATAATTCGTTCCGCTGACGGTGAACCTTCATATTCAAATAAACGGTAAGTTCGTCCAGTTAATTCAGCAAACCGATTCATCGCATTTTGCACAATATCCGGCGTTGCGTCGTAATAGACGTTTACGGATTCGCGGGCTTGAAAATAAACGTCAGGATTTTGCGCGGTGCCACGCATAACAGGCGCATCAGGTGTTAAAGCGCGATTTCGATGTGCTGTAATCCATTCATTTTTGATCATCGATCGAAATACGTCATCATCAAATGATTTAATTTTCGCAACTTCGTGTGAAGTTCTAAAGCCATCGAAAAAATGTAAAAACGGAATGCGACTTTCCAATGTGGCAGCATGAGCGATAAGTGCAAAATCCAAAACTTCTTGTGGCGAATTCGCACACAACATTCCAAATCCTGTCATTCTGGCTGACATCACGTCACTGTGATCACCAAAAATCGATAAACCTTGGCAAGCAAGCGAACGCGCCGCGATGTGAAAAACCGTCGGCGTTAATTCACCAGCAATTTTATACATATTGGGTAACATCAAAAGTAAACCTTGTGACGCGGTAAAAGTTGTCGCTAGCGTTCCAGCTTGCAATGCGCCATGAATCGCACCGGCAGCCCCGGCTTCGCTTTGCATTTCTGTAACTTGTGGAATTGTTCCCCATAAATTTAGCTGACGGTTTGATGCCCATTCATCCGCCCATTCACCCATTGTAGAGGCGGGCGTAATGGGGTAAATAGCAATAACTTCGTTGAGCTTATAAGCCACCATTGCGGCGGCTTGATTTCCATCGATGGTAAGTGTTTTTTGATTTTGCATAAGACGACCTCATAATAAACTAAAAGAGAAATTAGACAGCTTGCTTTGCGTAACAAGAGTAAATCTAAACTAGGCAAAAGTTAAGCTGTTTTATTAAAAAATTATGTAATGTGCTTTATTGCATTATGTTTAACCATTTATCAGAGCGTAAAAATGCGAAAGAAATTTAACATTATTCCAAGCTGTGCGATTTTTCGCAGGTCATGGATAAACTATATTTTGCTTTGTATTGCAGTTACAACCGGCATTTTTTTTAACCCAACTAAAACAATTCCTAACGCGCATTTTACCGCATTAAGTGGTGAAAAACTGTCATTCGAAAAATTGCGTGGTAAGCCCGTGGTGGTGACTTTTTGGGCGACAGATTGCGTCAGTTGTTTGAAAGAAATTCCACTTTGGCTTGATTTGTATTCACGTTATCACGCGCAAGGCTTGGAAATTATTGGTGCTTCAATGTATTTTGATCCACCGAATCATGTGATTGAATTTACCAAACAGAATGCGCTTCCGTATTTGATTACTTTGGATATTGAATCAAAACTAGCCAATGCGTTTGGTGGCGTAAAAGTCACGCCAAGCACGTTTTTGTTGAATCAGAAAGGCGAAATTGTTTGGCAAAAAGTGGGACTATTTGAATTGGCTGAATTACAGCCGTTGATTGAAAATCTTTTGAAGGAATAAAAATGCTCTGGTTGAAAGCGTTACATTTAATTGCAATGGTTTGTTGGTTTGCAGGTTTGTTTTATTTGCCACGTTTGTATGTTTATCACGCGATGAGTGATGATGCCGCAAGCGATGAACGCTTTAAAATTATGGAGCGAAAATTATTGTTTGGCATTATGACACCATCCATGATTGCTACTTTCGTATTTGGTATTTGGTTGTTGTTAGCTGGCGCATGGGAGATGTATTCACACGCGGGATGGTTACATATTAAGTTTTTAATGTTGTTGTGTTTGGTGATTTACCATTATTTTTGTTGGAAATGGTTTAAAGATTTTCGAGCAAATGAAAATAAACGTAATCACGTTTTTTATCGTTGGATGAATGAAATTCCAGTATTGTTTTTGATTGGAATTATTATTTTGGCAGTGGTGAAACCGTTTTGAAAAATAAAAAAAACGCCTTCTGTATTTTCGTGAAATACCAACCACTAAACGCTATCGCGTTCTAGTGGTGGTTTCGACTGACCCGAACTGAGAATATCAGCCCCTTTCGCATCTCCACGAGCTTTGACTCGTGTAGATGCTGGGGACGCTTTACAGTCACGACAGAACCTGCCGCCTCAAATTGGTTGCACAATCAACTATGATTGGTTTAGATTGCAAATAGGTTTGCTTTTCACACTTTGTCAGCCTCTTGGTTTTCGATGACCAACAATGTAAGCGTACAGAAATTTTACAGTATGAATAAGAAAATCAAAAGCTGCTTCGCGGAAGGAGTGCTATCCATCCCCACCCAAGCCTATCAGCTCTGGGTGGGGAATTTCGCATGGTTAGTTAAATATCATCACTTTGGGGTTCGAGATTGCTTTCAGCATTACTTGTTTTTCTACGAATCAGTATTATAGCTAATAAAATAGCAGGTAAACCGACCGCTGTCGTGTAAATGAAAAAAGTGGGATAGCCATAATACTCAACAATCATGCCCGAAAAACCACCGGCAGTTTGTGAAGGCAACGTGATTAGTGAACTAAACAAAGCGTATTGTGTGGCTGTGTATTCTTTGTTGATTAGGCTCGATAAATACGCAATTAGAATTGTCGTTGCCATGCTAGCAAAAAAACTATCTGCTGTTACAGCAACAGCCAGCCACGTTAAAGTCGGTTTGCTTACGGCTAACGAGAAAAATAACAAATTAGTAAGAGACGCAGCGATTGTTCCAAATAAAAGTGGTTTTACAACACTGTAACGCGCCACTAATGCACCGCCGAATGTCGCGCCAACAATCGCCGCAAAGAAACTGAATACTTTAGTAACGTTGGCAATTTCTGTTTTGGTAAACCCTAAATCCATGTAGAACGAGCTAGTCATAACACCCATGGTAATATCGCTCATTTTGTAGATGCCTATAAATAGCAAAATGAGAATTCCCCATCCGCGTCCGTTGCGTTGGAAAAATTCAATAAATGGACTGAGTAAATTTCTCAATATATTGTCAAATAGGGGTTCTTTTTCATCAGACTCAGAAATAGTGGATTCAACTAACGCAGCGTGATCAGGTTCTTTGATAAGAAGCGTCGCAACAATACCAATTATCATTGTACAAGCCATCAAAAAGTAAGCGGTTGTCCAATTACTATATTCGGCAATATACAACGCCCCCGCGCCAGATACTAATAAGGCAATACGATAACCCGTCACATAAGCCGCCGACATTGCACCTTGAAAATCAGAGCTTACGGCTTCAATACGATAAGCATCGATGACTACATCTTGAATTGCGGAACTTAAAATAACCGCAATGGCTAGAAACGTTAATTGTGGGAGTTGCGTGATTGGATCATGGTAACTCATTCCAACTAAGCCTATAGCAATACAAATTTGGGCAAACAAAATCCAACTTCGTCGTTTACCTAGCCAGCGCGTTAATAGTGGTAAATGAAAACGATCGACCAAAAACGATAAAAATATTTTCAGAACGTAGAGTATGCCAATCCAACTAAGAAAACCGATAGTCGCATGGTCAACACCTACGTCTCGCAACCAAAATGCAAAAGTAAAAAAGATGAGTTGATAAGGTAATCCAGCGGAAAAACCGAGTGCAACCATGCCAAATACGATGGGTTTAAAATAAAATAAAAACACGGCTCGCCAATCTTTAGTCATCGAAATATCTCCAAGTGTCCCTTAATTAAACTGAATGGCAATCATCGATTCCCAAGAGTCAGTTTCAATGGTTATTTGTTTTGCAGCTTCAAATTCTTCATTGCTAAAACTTAACGCTACTGAACTAAGTCCTTTCATTGGAGATTCCGCCAGTTTTTTAATCACACTGTGACGTTTTGTTTGTTTCATGATAATTATCCTTCGTGTTTGATTGCCTGCACTTTGTTAATCAGTCCAAGTTAGACCTAAATGCTCGTTTTTTTGAGTGAGGTTAGTTTTTTGATTTTACTTGCCTCTGAACGATTTGCACATGATTTAATAGCAACGATAGTGAGGGTAGGTTTATTTTTCTTTTACTAGCTAGAGCCAGTTAAGTCGTGCTTGAGCATTAGTAGTGGTACGGTGTAGATTTTATCATTGACGCATTTCAATAAATAGGTGAATTATCGCATGACTTTTTATTCTGATTGCCGCCCATTACTCAATTCATGTGAGAACCACTACAGCTAGTTAAAATCCGAGAAATAATAATGATAGATTTAAAAAAAGCGCGAGTTTTAGTAACGCGCCCTGCTCATCAAGCCGAAAATTTGTGTAATTTAATTGAAGTAAATAACGGCGTTCCGATTCGTTTTCCAACACTTGAAATTCTGCCAAAAATTTTGAAAATCGACAAAATTGATTACTCTTTAACCCACGCAGATTGGTTAATTTTTACCAGTACAAATGCTGTGTGTTGTTATTGTTCACAGTTAGATGATGCTAAAATGCTCAAACTAAAAATAAAATCGTGTTTAGCTATTGGTCAAGCAACAGAGAAAGCCTTAAAAACTATAGGTTTGAACGTCGATTTAATGCCAGAGCATGGTTATAATAGTGAAGCATTGTTAGAGTTAGAAGTGTTGCAAAATGTTTCACAAAAAAATATCGTCATCATTCGCGGTGAAAATGGACGTGAAACATTATCAGCGGTTTTAACGCAACGTGGCGCAAATGTTAGTTATCAAAACGTTTATCAACGTGAAATACCTAAAATCGATTGCTCTGAAGTTTCGCGGTTGATTAGGCAGAAACATTTAGATTTAATAACAGTAACAAGTGGTGAAGCAATACAAAATTTAGTAACAATGTTGCCGAACTCAGAACATAATTTTTTGAGAAAAATACCTTTAGTAGTAGTTAGCGAGCGCATTAAAACCATTGCAAAAGATTTAGGTTTTGAACATATTGCACTCGCGCAAACACCGTCAGATGACGCAATTTTTAATACAATAACGACGATAATAAACGGGGAAGAAAGTGGCTGAATTGATTGAATCGGTTGAACAACAACAAACTGTCAAAGAGACATCGCAAGAAGTCGGACGTTCTCGCAGCGGATTTTGGTTTGGCTTAATCATTTTGCTGGTTATCGGCGTTTTAGCAGGTGCTGGCTATTATTTTCTTTCGCAATTGCGCGACAAACAAGAAGGGTTAGGCGGCGAAGTTAAAGGTGCCGTGTCGCAACAAATTAGCGATTACCAATCACAACTTGCTGCAATTCAATCGCAGCTTGCAGCTGTTCAAACAGATGTTGGTAATAAAGAAGCGCATTTTAATAATACGGTTTCTGATTTTTCAAAATTACATGGCGAAAAATTGGATACTACTCGCAAAGAATTATTCGAAGAAATTCAAAAATTACAGCGTCAATTAGGTAAAACGCGCGGCGATTGGTTGCTTGCCGATGCGGAGTATTTATTAAGTGTCGCAAATCAACGTTTGCTTTTAATGGGCGATGTGAACACAACGATGGAAGCCTTAGAAGCGGCTGATCAACGTTTGCGCGAAAGTGGCGATGCAGCGGCATACAAAGTCCGCGAACAATTAGCAAAAGATATTTCTGCAATGAGTAAAGTTAATGCCGCCGATGTAGTTGGAATTTATGCGACATTACAAAATTTAGAATCACAAATTGATTCCCTTACATTGTTATTGCCTTACGCTGGCAAAGATGAAACGCCAAAACCTGTCATTCCTGCTCCTGAAGCTAAAAAAGATCCAAAAGATTTAATTGCTCAACTAGAAACGATGGTCACTATTCGTCACGTTCAGCAACACGTTAATGAAATTTTAACTCCCGAACAGGCGCAATTTATTCGTGAACAATTACGGGTGAAGTTAGAGATTATAAAAATTGCACTTGTGCAACAAAACGATGTGTTATTTCAAAAAAGTTTAACGGATGCGAATAAATGGATGATGACCAACTTCGCAAAAGAAAAAGAAGCCGATCATTTTTTAGCGGCATTGGATAAACTTTCAGATGTTCGAATTCGTACACAATTTCCTGATATTAGCTTGTCATTAAAAATGTTGCGCGACATCACGAAATTGCGAATTGAAACGGATAAAGCGTTATCAAATACATCGGCTGTGAATAAAGCAGAACCTCAAACCACTTCGGCACAACAATAAGAGAATTCATCATGAAAAAAATGCTTTTTCTTTTAATTATTTTAGGTGGTTTAGGTTATGCGGGTTTTTACGGCAGCCAATTTTTAACTAGCTTAAATAGTGCGGGCTATGTGCTGATCGGTATTGAACAATGGTCAATTGAAACGTCGCTATTTGTATTTTTAGGAATTTTAGTTGCCGTTTTTTTTGCATTATATATCAGTCTTCGATTGCTTGGCTGGACGTTTCGATTACCCAAACAAATTAAAAAACGGGTAGCAACAAACAAATTAAACATTTCTCAACAGGCTTTAATCAAAGGTTTAGTCGATTCCGCAGAAGGCAACTGGGAAAGTGCCGAAGATATTTTGATTAAGCACGCCTCTCACAGCGGCGCACCGTTAATTCATTATTTAACCGCTGCACGAGCCGCGCAATCGCGTGGCGCGTTTGATAAACGTGATGAGTATTTACAATTTGCAGCAGAACATGGCGACGATGCCGAGATTGCAGTCGGTTTAACACAAGCGGAATTGAATTTATCCGGTGAGCAATACGAAGAAGCGTTGGAAACGTTGACTCGCTTACATTCATTTAATCCTAAACAGGCCAACGTTTTACGTTTATTGCATTTAACGTATCAAAAATTAGAGGATTGGCAATCCTTACGTTCGCTAATTCCGTCATTAAATACACATAAAGTATTATTGGAAGCAGAGTTGAAATTAGTTGAAACCGAAGTTTTTAGTAATTTACTTAAACAAGCTGCCGAACAAAAAAATCAATATGCCTTACAAACACTTTGGGCAGAAATACCTTTGTCGATTAAAGTTATGCGTGGTGTCGCGGCAATTTATTTTGCGGCAATGATTGATGTTGGTGCAGGCGCAAGTATTGAAGATGAATTGATTAAAAATCTGTCAGCGAATTGGAATGAGACGTTATTAGTTTTATTTGGCAACATCCAGTCGCATGATTCTACGTTGCAACTTGAAACGGCAGAGCGGTGGTTAATGGGTCATGGGAATGATTCGATTTTATTGATGGTTCTGGGAAAATTAAGTGCTAAACAGGGTGATTACACGAAAGCCCAACGTTATTTGCAACAAAGCATTACACTTGATCCTAATGTACAAAGTTACCGTTTATTAGGAGATTTAGCGTTAACGCAAAATGATGCAATTACAGCCAGTGCATTTTATAAACAAGGTTTAGAGCTTGCATCCGGCGCGTTAGTTTCTCATATTGAAACAATAGCGGTTTAGCGTGTGTTTAAAAAATTAGTTATCGTCGTCGTAAGTGCCTCGTTATTGTTCGGTTGTAATTCAGTGCTTCTTGGGCGTTATGGTGAACAAAATCAAACGCTGGAAGCCTTTACACAGCGAGTTGAAAACGTTTTTAAATTTCAGAACAGCATGACAAATGCCGTGATGTTAATGGAAACAGAGCCATCTTCGATGATTTTGGACGCAGAACAAAAAATGCAATCTGTCTGTGAACCATTGAATGAATACGCTTCGCGCGAAATGGATGGTTTAAGCACAGATTTTACCTTGCAAAAGCGCGTGGAAAAAACAGCCATTAGCTGTGAAAAAGCCGCGCAAAAGTTACAAACTTTACTTCTTTCCGCGCACTAAAATCGCGCTTGAATCCTTAATTTAAATTTTTTAAGAGTAATTACATGGCATTGTATTGTGGAATTGTTGGTTTACCGAATGTAGGTAAATCGACTTTATTTAACGCGCTCACAAAAGCGAAAATTGCAGCAGAAAATTATCCTTTTTGTACGATAGATCCAAACGTCGGAGTTGTTCCAGTACCGGATATGCGCTTGGATGCGTTGTCAGACATCGTAAAGCCTGAACGTGTTTTACCAACTACCATTGAGTTCGTTGATATTGCGGGATTGGTTGCTGGCGCGTCAAAAGGTGAAGGTTTAGGTAATAAATTTTTGGCAAATATCCGTGAAAATGATGCAATTGCTCACGTTGTGCGTTGCTTTCAAGATGACAATGTTGTTCACGTTGCAGGTAAAATTGATCCCCTTTCGGATATTGAAGTTATTAACACAGAGTTAGCGTTAGCAGATATGGCATCGGTTGAAAAAGCTCTTTTGAAATCAACTAAAATTGCACGAACAGGTAACAAAGAAGAGCAAATTAGAAAAGGCGTTTTGGAGCGTATTTTTGCTCAATTAGATGCAGGAAAACCCGCGAGAATGCTTGGTTTAGATGATGATGAAAAAGCGTTAGTGCGTGATTTATGTTTAATTACATTAAAACCAACAATGTATATCGCAAATGTACAAGATGACGGTTTTGAAAATAATCCGTTACTTGATAAAGTTCGACAATTTGCAGAATCTGAAGGAGCGCGAGTTGTTCCGATTTGTGCCGCAATTGAAGCTGAAATCGCACAATTAGATGATGCTGAAAAGAAAGAATTTTTAGATGATTTAGGTATGGAAGAAGCGGGCTTAAATCGTGTTGTTCGAGCTGGCTACGAACTGTTAAGTTTAGCGACTTATTTTACCGCAGGTGTCAAAGAAGTTCGTGCTTGGACAATTCCGGTTGGCGCAACAGCCCCACAAGCGGCGGGCGTTATTCATAGTGATTTTGAACGTGGCTTTATTCGCGCTGAAGTTATTTCTTATGCTGATTTTGTAACTTATAAAGGTGAGCAAGGGGCAAAAGATGCGGGAAAATGGCGTTTAGAAGGTAAAGATTATATTGTTAAAGATGGCGATGTTGTGCATTTTAGGTTCAATGTTTGACAATTTCGACGCAAATACCTATAATTAGAAAAATTAAGGCGATGTAGCTCAGTTGGTTAGAGCGTGGGATTCATAACCCCAAGGTCGGTGGTTCGACCCCACCCATCGCCACCAAACACTTAAAACCCTGCAGCGTTTGTTAGCAGGGTTTTTTTTTGAATGTAATTTACAAGCGAATTATAAAAATCAGATTTAGTCACTAAGAAAACGTGACTTTTCTAAAAATTGACATCCTCCGCGCCCCAAACGACGGGGTATCGCGTAGCTTTTCCGATGAAAGTTCAATTCTGAACAATTCAAAATCCACTATCAGTTGGTAATGCAATGACAAAAAAATATTTTGGAACAGATGGTATACGGGGTAAAGTAGGAACTCCACCGATTACACCAGATTTTTTATTGAAATTAGGTTGGGCGGCAGGGCAAGTTTTTGCTAATGAAGGGCATAATTTTGTTTTAGTCGGTAAAGATACCCGCATTTCAGGTTATATGTTTGAATCTGCATTAGAAGCGGGTTTAACTGCTGCAGGTGTTGATACTCGATTAGTTGGTCCTATGCCTACACCAGCCATCGCTTATTTAACACGCACATTACACGCAAAAGCAGGTATTGTGATTAGTGCTTCTCACAATCCATTTTATGATAACGGCATTAAGTTTTTTTCCGCTCAAGGCACAAAATTACCAGATGATATTGAAGAAAAAATTGAAGCCTATTTAGATTCACCTATTACGACCGTTGAATCATCAAGATTAGGTAAAGCAAAACGTGTTGTAGATGCAGCGGGGCGTTATATCGAATTTTGCAAAGCAAGTGTTCCGACTGGTATGACGTTCGATGGTATGAAAATCGTCGTTGATTGTGCAAATGGCGCGACATACCACATTGCTCCACACGTTTTCACAGAACTGGGTGCTAGCATTACAACAATCGGTGCAGAGCCAGATGGTTTAAATATCAATGAGGGTTATGGTGCGACAAGTCCTGAAAATTTAATAAGAACGGTTTTAGAGCAAAACGCAGATTTTGGGATTGCTTTAGATGGCGATGGTGATCGAATAATTATGGTTGATCACAAAGGTGAATTAGTCGATGGTGATGAGCTAATTTACATTATTGCTAAAGCGCGTTTAAAAGCGGGGTTATTAACGGGACCCGTTGTTGGAACATTGATGACAAATTTAGGCATGGAGCTAGCACTTAAAGGTTTGAATGTGCCACTTTTACGCGCTAATGTTGGCGACCGTTATGTTATTGAAATGTTAGTGCAGCACAAGGGAATGCTTGGTGGTGAAAATTCAGGACATATTATTTGCCTAGATAAAACTACAACTGGAGACGGTATTATTGCAGCATTGCAAGTTGTAGCTGAAATGCAAAAAACAGGTTTGTCATTACATGATTTAAAATCAGGAATGCAAAAATATCCGCAGGTTTTAATTAACGTTCGAACACCCCAAAAAGTTGATTTGAATAATGATGGCATTAAAGATGCCGTGCATACAATCGAAAAAGCGTTAGGTGAAAATGGACGGGTTTTGTTGCGTGCTTCCGGAACGGAGCCGTTAATTCGTGTAATGGTTGAGGGGCGTGATTTTCCAATTGTTGAAAATTATGCAAAGCAACTCGCCGAAAATGTAAAGCAAGCAATCGTTGCTTGAATAAAGTACCTTTAAACGCTATCATACACGCCACTTAACCGCCGTTGCGGTGCATTTTCGATTTTTAACTGCTTTTACAGTTTGAGCAAAGTATGTATCAGGTCATTATTGTTATTCATGTTTTATTAGGTTTAGGTGTTGTAGGTTTAGTGTTAATGCAACAAGGTAAAGGCGCAGACGCAGGTGCTGCATTTGGCACAGGTTCTTCTGGATCTGTATTTGGCGCACAAGGTGCTGCATCATTTTTATCGCGTTCAACCGCTATTTTAGCCACCTTGTTTTTTACGACCAGCTTGGGTTTAGCTGTAATGAATAGTCAACAATCTGTTGCGAAAGATTTAATTACGAATCCCGTTAAAGCAGAACAAGATACGCCAGCAGTAAAAGCTATTTCAGCAGAAGTTCCTGTTCCTGTTGAAAATGCAAAATAAAATTACTAAGCCGATGTGGTGAAATTGGTAGACACGCCATCTTGAGGGGGTGGTGACGCAAGTCGTGCTGGTTCAAATCCAGTCATCGGTACCAAACAAGCTCTTAAATGATGTAAAAAAGTTTAAAAACTCGCAAGTTGTTTAACTTAGCGGGTTTTTTATTGTCTGCGGGTTTGGGACAAAATTTGTTGCTAGAATTTTAGCATCGTGCCGATAACGAAAAAAAGCACGATTTTTTAAAAAAAACTTGAAAAAAACAAAATTTAAATCGGAAAAAAAACGATGAACAAAAAAATTATCCCGCTCTTATTTTTCGCATTTTCACCAAATGCTTTCGCATTAGACGCTATTGATTTGTCTAGTTCAATCAGTCAATCATCCAGCCGGATAAAACCGAATGAAAATATAAGTTATACCGCCACAATTGCTAATAACTCCGCCACGACAGCGGTTAATTCTAAAATTCTTTTTTACTTGCCACCTCGAAACGTTTCCATCGCGTCTTTGCCGTCGGATTGCGTCGCGGTTGGCAAAAGTATCACCTGCTCCATCGGTGATTTAACAGCTAACGCCACCGCTACACGAACAATCAGCGTGTTCTATACCAAAACATCCGGCAATAACATTTCCGCTTTGGCATTAAGCGATAACGACGATTTCGATTTATCCAATAATCTGAATCACGTTATCACCACCGTTTCATCGAAAACGTTACTCATTCCAAGCATCTCAACCATTAACGTCTCGCCTTCGTCAGTGTTACAAGGAAATTCTGTCACTTTTTCCACCACGTTAAGCGACAATTTACCCAACGGGTATAGTGTCAAAATTGATTACGGTTCAGGTTTAGTTGCTATGACAGGGAGTGGTAAAAATTATTCATTAACCGCGACACCAAACGCTTCGGCGGCTTATTCCATCGGGGTTTATGATATTTTAAACGTATTAAAAAATAATACTCAAACCGGCAATTTTTCTGTCACCGTGCCAAATGTTGCACCTACGTTAAATTTTGTTAGCAGTGATGCTTCCGCCACCTCCGGCACCGCTTATAACGCCCAACTTTCAGCCACCGATACGAATTTGAGTTTAATTTTAATGGACTGGGGCGACGGCACAACGGATTCAAAAAATGCGGTTAGTGGCACAAATGTTTCGTTTTCACATACTTACAGCAGCGCAAATTCATTCACTTGGAAAGCCACCGCTTACGATTCCCAAAACGCTACCAGCACGCCAGTTTCTAAAACTATTGCAATCAGCCCCATTAAAGCCGATACCAAACCAACAGGAACGAGTGGCTATACAAAAATTTCCAACAGCGGCGCGGCTCTTCCCGATTCCGCCACGCTCGGCAGCGGTTCAAACGATTGGGCTTGCACGAAAGACAACAAAACCGGTTTCATTTGGGAAGTTAAAACCGACGATAACGGCTTGCGCGATAAAGATTGGGTTTATTCTTGGTATGAACCCGATGCCAGTAAAAACGGCGGTTTTCAAGGTTATAAAAATTATTATCCAAATTATTGCAAAGGCAGTGAGTGCGATACTTACGCTTTCAAAAATGCAGTAAATAATCAATCATTATGCGGCGCAACGGATTGGCGATTACCAACGAAAACGGAATTAGAAGGCTTGGTTTCTTGTTCGGACGGAAAAACGACGACATTGGGCAAAGATACAGGCGGTTCCATTTGCACGGGTTCACCAATTAAACCAACAATTAACGTAACTTATTTCCCGAACACACTAACCGACGGGTTTTGGTCTTCCTCGCCTTTTGCTGGCAATAGTGGCTATGCGTGGATCGTCGGTTTCGGCAACGGCAATTCAGACGGCTACGGCCTTAAGGGCAGCGGCCATTATGTTCGGTTGGTGCGCGGGTGACAGTGTTTTGCGTTTTTGTTTGGGCTTGTGGTGCGGAATTGCGTGGATGGTTAGCGTGTCTGCGCTCGAATGCACGCAATTTGCATTATTACTGTTACGCAAATGCAGGGATTTGAAATTAAATTTTTTACAAAACACGAAACACTATCAACTGAAATATAAAAAAGTAAAGGACGCTTATGTTTAATCAAAATCCAACCGGAAGTGCGACGGGTATTTTAACAAACGGCACA
>CAIQZX010000070.1 GCA_903876445.1 uncultured Pseudomonadota bacterium
ACGATTATGTTGAAAGTGGTCAAGAGTTTAATTGAGCAGTCGATTTTTGGCAATAGATGTAATGTTAACGGTGTTTCAAACTCTGAAACACGACTATATTTTTATATGAATTGCTATGAAAAATGTAAAAGAAAAACATACCGTCACGAGTGCGGGGCGGCTCTCTCCTTTCTAAATCGCCAACCTATTTAACTCTGCTTTAATCAATTTCCAATTCGGCAAAAATTGGCTCATCAAGCTGTGAAACCTAGCGTTATGACTGGGTTCAAGTAAATGTGCTAATTCATGCACAACCACATATTCCAAGCACTGCGGCGGTTTTTTAGCCAGTTCAGAATTAAAACGCACATTACCTTGCGTGTAATTACAACTGCCCCAGCGCGTTTTCATCTTTTGCACAAAGAATTTTTTTACCTCAACGCCCATAATCGGCTGCCATTTTTCAATTAACGGAGGCAAGGCTTTTTTCAGCTCGTATCGTAGCCATTCATCAACAACGGCTTGTTTATAGTCTTGCGACGCATTTGGGCGAACGTGTAGCAACATTTCACTATGACCTAGAATAATTTTAGGTGGCGCATCGCTTTCAATCACTTTGAGCAAATAACATCTACCCCAAACATAATGACTTTCACGATTGATACAATCACGCGGCGTTTCGCGCTCTTGATTTTGGAATTTGGTTTGTTTTTGTTTAATCCAACCTAATTTTGAAATCAAAAAAGTTCGCAATGTTTCTTGATTCATGTGCAGCGGTGCAGAAATTTTGACTTGTCCATTGGGATAAACGCTTAGATGAATGTTTTTAATTTTTTTCTGTGTCACATCAACCACGATGTCATTTAATTTAATCGCGCTAATCATCAGTATTCGAGCTGTTGTTTGATGATGGCAAAAATGCGCTGCACTTTGCTAACATCGTTGAGCAATTCATACAAAGCAAATTGAATTACGCTTTCCTTTGTAGGAACACCGCGCCATCCATGTGGTCTGACTTCTTTGATTTTCCTATCAATCGCTAACGCTAATTCTTCATTTTCATTCAGATTATTGTAAAGAGCGCGTTTTCCTGCGGTATCTAATTTTTCAGAAATAGTCGGCGGTGTAATGACTTGTTTTGCCAATTCGGCAATTTGCTTTAGGTATTCCGCATATTCAATCGCTTTGGCTTTTCGATTCGCAATAATCTCATTGAGTAACTGCGACATTTTTTCAAAATACGCTGGGTCGTTAAGGTGCGCTTTGATAATCGTAGCGCGGATATTATTCTCAATCGTTTCAGCGACCGCTTCTTGATTGCCTTGCAAACCTTTTGGTAACTGCGAAAGCGCGTCAGCCATACCTGTTTTTACAATCAATTCCAGCAACGGCAAATCACCAAAAGGCGAAATAGGTTTCGGCGGGTCTGCGTCGATATAAGTATCAAGCAAATAACGCATATCGGCTTCGTAGGCTTTCAAATCGATATTTTCACTGCTGGCGTTACGAATAATTTCACGCAGTTTCACAAAGTCATCGACGTGTTTTTTGATACGTTTGATGTCGGCATCGCTATAACCTGCGGCGGCTAATTCATCAGCAATGTTGGCATAAGCACGAATCAAGGCAACCGTCGCTTTATAAAGTGCTGTGCGTTTATGTTCGTTCTCGCTTAACTCGTCGGGATTTTCGCTGTTGCCGCAAAAATAACGAATATGTTCGAGTTCGCCGTGCGGCGGTTCAACAGGTTCACACAATAAAATAATCGCTTCGAGCGCGTTATCTAAGCGTTCTTTGCCTTTTTTCAAACGCGCTTGCAACATCACGTCAGGCGACGCGCCACCTGTACTGTTATCGAGTTCTGAGCTATAAACCGAAATCGCATTTTCAACTTTGTTGAACAAATCTTTGTAATCGACAATGTAACCAAATTCTTTGTCGTCACCGTCTAAACGATTAGTTCGGCAGATTGCTTGAAATAAGCCGTGGTCTTGCATGGATTTGTCGATGTACAAATAAGTGCAGCTCGGCGCGTCAAAACCTGTGAGCAATTTATCCACAACAATTAACAACTTCATATTCGCAGGTTCTTTGATAAATGCGTGCTTGACTTTGTCTTCGTAGGTTTCGGTTTTGCTCATGCCTGCTTTAGCATCAACATTTTTGAGTAATTCGTTGTAAGTGTTGTAAATGAATTGCTTGTCGGTTTCGTTATTTGCGCCTGTGTCTTCAAGCGTAATGTCTTTGGCTTGCGGATTGTAGGACGTGACAACAGCGCATTTATTTTTCAATTCTGTAGATTGAAATGCCACGAAATACTTGCACGCTTCATAAATACTTGAGGCGACTAAAATTGCATTGCCACGTTGATTGCTCAAGCGGGGCTTAACGTTGAAATCCATCACGATGTCGCTAACAACGCGCTCAATTCTGGATTTGGAACTCAACACATTTTGCATCGTTCCCCATTTCTTTTTTAACGCGCTTTTTTGCCAATCGTTTAAGGCTTTGGTTTTTACGTCAAACCACTCATCAACTTTGGCGTTTGAACGAAGTGATTGGTCAATATCACGCGCTTCGTAAATCAAATCTAAAACCACTTCGTCATCAACCGCTTCGCTAAATTTGTAGGTGTGAATGTAATTGCCAAACACTTCTAAGCTGGTTTGTTTATCTTTTTTGAGGAGCGGTGTGCCTGTGAAACCAATAAACACGGCATTCGGCATTATCGCTTTCATGACTTGATGCAATTTACCGCTGTGGGTTCGATGGCATTCATCGACAAATACAAACACTTCGCCAACGGTTTTGCTCGGTTGATTGGCTAATTCTTTGATGAATTTATCGAAATCATCAACGTCTTTTCTGCCGAATTTATGCACCAGTGAACACAATAAACGCGGTTTGTGTTGCCCTAATAATTGCATCAATTCCGTGCCACTGCTGGTGCGTTTAATCGGTTCGCCTGCTTCGTTGAAAACGCGCTCGATTTGTTTGTCGAGTTCGTCGCGGTCGGTGACGATGGCAATTCGCGCATTCGGATTATTTTCTAAAATCCATTTCGCCAAAAGCACCATCACGATACTTTTGCCGCTGCCTTGTGTGTGCCAAATAATGCCGCCTTTGCGTTGTTTGATATGTTTTTGCGCTGCTTTGATACCAAAGTATTGATGCACACGCGGCAACTTTTTAATGCCGCCATCGAATAA
>CAIQZX010000071.1 GCA_903876445.1 uncultured Pseudomonadota bacterium
ACCAGAAGGTGTTGAAATGGTGATGCCTGGTGACAACATTTCGGTCAAAGTAAAATTGATTTCATCAATTGCTATGGAAGAAGGGTTGCGTTTTGCAATTCGTGAAGGCGGTCGCACAGTAGGTGCTGGCGTTGTTGCATCAATTATCGAGTAAAAAATTCTCCCTCTATTAAAAAAGAGGGATTTGTAGTACCAAAAGTTTGTCTGAATAGGTCAGTAGTTCAATTGGTAGAATGGCGGTCTCCAAAACCGCTGGTTGGGGGTTCGAGCCCCTCCTGGCCTGCCAGTACAAAATCATCTAATTTTCATAGTTCATCTTAAAAGTACGCACTTATGAATACGCAAGCAGAGGCATCAATGAACGTTTTTGATGTTGTCAAACAAGTTTTTTCCGTCGTCTTTGTTATTGCTGGAATTGCGGCGTTTTATCATTTTTCTGATGTTAAGTTAATTTATCGTGTTTTAGGTTTATTAGCGGTTTCAGGTGGTGTTATCGCAATGCTTGCGACAACAACTTGGGGTGGTACGATCAGTGCTTTTATTGCTGATTCTAAAATCGAAGTTAGAAAAATTGTTTGGCCAACCCGTGACGAAACTACTCGCACTACACTATTAGTTTTTGCAATGGTTTCAGTTGTTAGTTTAGTTCTTTGGCTGTTGGATACTTTCCTTTTTTGGGGTGTTCGCTTACTAACAGGGCAGGTTTAATATGTCACAACGCTGGTATGTTGTACAATCTCAATCCAATTTCGAAAATAAGGTTAAGCTTTCTCTTCAAGAACGTATTTTGCGAGAAGGTTTAGAAGACTGCTTTGGTCAAATTCTCATTCCAACAGAGGAAGTTGTCGAAATGAAGATGGGGCAACAACGCAAAAGTGAACGCAAATTTTTTCCTGGTTATGTCTTGGTGCAGATGGAATTGACTAACGAAACATGGCATCTAGTGAGAAATACACCGAAAGTGCTAGGTTTTATTGGTGGTACATCAGACCGCCCTGCACCTATTTCCGAAAAAGAAGCTAATGCCATTTTAAATCGCATTGAAGATAGTATTAACAAACCGCGCCACAAAGTTTTATTTGAAGCCGGTGAGGTGGTTCGTATTGTTGATGGACCATTTAAAGATTTCAACGGTGAAATAGAAGAAGTGCTTTATGAAAAAAGCAAACTGAAGGTTGCAGTACTTATCTTTGGTCGGGCTACACCAGTTGAACTAAATTTTGATCAAGTTGAAAAAAGTTAGTAATATTTTTGTTAATTATCTCTGACCTTTGAAGTTGGAGATTTTTTATTTTAGGGGAGCTGAAAAGCGATTAACCCATTTTGGAGTAAGTTATGGCTAAAAAAATTACCGCCTACATTAAATTACAGGTTAAAGCAGGTGAAGCAAATCCAAGTCCACCAGTTGGTCCGGCATTAGGTCAGCGTGGTGTAAACATCATGGAGTTTTGTAAAGCATTTAATGCAAAAACACAAGATGTTGAAAAAGGCTTGCCTTTACCAGTGGTTATTACTGTTTATAGTGATCGTAGTTTCACGTTCATTACTAAAACACCACCGGCATCTATCTTATTGAAAAAAGCATTAGGATTGAAAAGTGGTAGTAGTAATCCAAATACTAAAAAAATTGGCACAGTCACCCGCCAGCAGTTAGAAGATATTGCAAAAGCTAAAATGGAAGATTTGACTGCATCTAACTTAGATGCTGCAGTAAGAACAATTGCAGGCAGTGCGACAAGCATGGGCTTAGTAGTGGAGGGTTTGTAAAATGGCTAAATTGACAAAAAAAGCAAAGTTAATCAAATCAAAGGTTGATGCAACTAAACAGTATACTGTTGCTGAAGCCGTTGCTTTACTGAAAGAATTAGGTACTGCAAAATTCGCCGAAGCGATTGATGTGAGTGTGAATTTAGGCGTTGACCCGCGTAAATCCGATCAAAATGTTCGAGGCGCAACGGTTTTACCAAATGGAACTGGAAAAACTGTTCGTGTTGCCGTATTTACTCAAGGTGCAAATGCGGATGCCGCGAGAGAAGCTGGTGCCGATATTGTTGGTATGGATGATTTAGGGGATCTCGTTAAAAAAGGCGAAATGAATTTTGATGTTGTCATTGCCTCACCGGATGCAATGCGTGTTGTGGGTCAATTAGGTCAAATTCTAGGTCCACGCGGTTTAATGCCTAACCCAAAAGTAGGTACAGTAACCACTGACGTTGCAACAGCTGTCAGAAATGCAAAATCAGGTCAAGTTCGCTACAGAACAGATAAGTCAGGTATTATCCATTGTACTTTGGGGAAGGTTGCATTCGATGCTTCTGCAATCCAGGGTAATTTGGAAGCCTTGATGTCAGATTTAAGAAGATTAAAACCATCTACTTCAAAAGGCGTGTACGTTAGAAAAGTTACGCTTTCATCAACTATGGGTCCAGGCTTGTGGTTGGATATGAGTGGTTTGTAATCGTAACCACACTTTGAGTTGCAGGGCTTTGGCTCTGTAGCCGTCAAAGACCGCAGGGGTTTTTAACTTAATTATCCTGCGTAGGCGGAACGTAACCCGTTTGGTTCGTACCGTGAGTTTAAACACACTTAAAAGTGTGAATTTTCAAGCTGAAAATTTTCAGAATTATCGGAGTAAGCTATGGCTCTAAATTTAGACAGCAAAAAAGTTGTCGTAGAAGAAGTTGCTGCGTATGCCGCGAAAGCCCATTCCGCAGTTGCCGCAGAGTATCGTGGATTGACCGTAACCGAATTAACTGAATTGCGTAAAACGGCTAGAGAAACAGGCGTTTATGTGCGTGTTGTAAAAAATACGCTAGCAAGACGTGCTGTTGTTGGAACTGAATTTGAATGTATGCAAGAAGGTCTTGTTGGACCTTTGTTGATTGCATTTTCAATGGAAGATCCTGGTTCTGCTGGACGTTTAATCAGTAATTTTGCGAAAACACACGATAAACTTATCGCTAAGATTGTTGCTATTAACGGACAATCTTACGGCGGATCAGAGTTGCCACGTTTGGCGAGTTTGCCAACACGCAACCAAGGTATTGCAATGTTGATGTCTGTAATGAAAGCTCCAACCGAAAAATTCGTTCGGACGTTAGCTGCACTCAGAGATCAAAAGCAAGAAGCCGCCTAATTTTTATTTATTGGTTTAAAACCTATTATTTTAGAGGAACATACAATGGCAATTTCACACGCGGATATTTTAGACGCAGTTGCAAACATGACCGTCATGGAAATCGTTGATTTAATTTCAGCGATGGAAGAAAAATTTGGTGTTTCTGCAGCAGTCGCAGTAGCCGCAGCTCCAGTTGCAGCCGCAGCTGTTGAAGAACAAACAGAATTCGATGTAATCATGACTGGCTTTGGTGAAAACAAAGTTGCAGTAATTAAAGTTGTTCGTGGTATCACTGGTTTAGGCTTAAAAGAAGCTAAAGATGCAGTTGAAGGCGTGCCAACAACATTAAAAGAAGGCGTTTCTAAAGCAGAAGCAGAAGCTTTCAAAAAAGACTTAACAGAAGCGGGCGCAACTGTCGAAATCAAATAAATTTTGATTCACGGCTCAGGTTTTGCCTGATTTTTGAATGGGCTGGTGGCAATTTGTCGCCGGCCTTTTGTTGCTTGCAATGATTTGCACAGTAAAACTGTTCTATGACAAAAAGGTTTTAAAACGATATGACTTACTCTTTCACTGAAAAAAAGCGTATTCGAAATAACTTTGGGAAAAGCACTGAAGTGCTTGAAGTCCCTTATCTCCTAGCCACTCAAATCGACTCTTATGCTCACTTTTTACAGTCTGGTGTCGGCGTAAATAAACGTGATAACGAAGGTTTGCACGCTGCATTTTCAAGCGTTTTTCCAATTGAAAGTCACAACGGTTATGCTGTTTTAGAATATGTGCGTTATCGTTTAAGTGATCCAATCTTTGATGTGCGTGAATGTCAACAACGAGGTGCAACTTATGCTGCCTCATTGCGGGTTTTAGTTCGTTTAGTCATTTATGATAAAGATGCGCCAGCAACTGCGAAAGTTGTTAAGGATGTGCGTGAACAAGAAGTTTATATGGGTGAATTGCCCTTAATGACGGAAAACGGCACATTTGTTATCAATGGAACGGAGCGTGTAATTGTTTCTCAATTACATCGTTCACCAGGTGTATTTTTTGATCACGATAAAGGTAAAACACATTCATCTGGAAAAAAATTATTTAATGCACGGGTAATTCCGTACCGTGGTTCATGGCTTGATTTTGAATTTGATCACAAAGATTGTGTTTTCGTTCGTATCGATCGTCGTCGTAAAATTCCCGCTACAATTTTATTGCGTGCGCTGGGTTATGACAACGAAGATATGATTAAAATGTTCTTTGATACTAACAGATTCACAATCGGCAGAGATTCTTACGTTTACCACATTTTGCCTGAGCGTTTGCGCGGCGAAATTGCGGCATTTGATATTAAAAATGATGGTCAGGTTTTAGTTGAAGAGGGGCGACGTATTACAGCGAAGCATATTCGAGATATTACGAAAGCCGGTTTAACAGCATTTGACGTACCACGAGACTATTTGTTAGGTAAAATTTTAGGTCATAATGTTATTGACAAAAAAACAGGTGAACTGATTGCCCATGTTAATGATGAATTAACAAATGCGATTATTGATCGCTGTATTGAAGCAGGTGTAAATGATCTTAACACGTTGTATGTTAATGACTTAGATCTCGGTCCTTATATTTCTAACGCGATGCGTTTAGATGATACCAAAACTACTTTAGAAGCCTTAGTTGAAATTTATCGCATGATGCGCCCTGGCGAACCGCCAACTCGTGAATCTGCGGAGAATTTATTCCAAAATTTATTTTTTACTGACGAACGCTACGATTTATCAACTGTCGGTCGAATGAAATTTAACAGTCGTTTAGGTCGAGAGGAAATCGTTGGTACTGGTACGCTAACAAAAGAAGATATTATTGATGTTTTAAAAGAGTTAATCAGTATTCGAAATGGTAACGGCAATGTCGATGATATTGATCATTTAGGAAACCGTCGTGTCCGTTCAGTGGGCGAAATGGTTGAAAATCAATTTCGAGTCGGTTTGGTGCGTGTTGAACGAACCGTAAAGGAACGCCTGACGCTTGCGGATTCTGAAGGTTTAACACCACAAGAAATTATCAACGCGAAACCTGTTTCAGCGGCAATCAAAGAATTTTTTGGTTCAAGTCAATTATCTCAGTTTATGGATCAAAATAATCCATTGTCGCAAATCACACACAAACGCCGTGTTTCAGCATTAGGACCTGGTGGTCTAGCTCGTGAACGAGCAGGTTTTGAAGTTCGTGACGTTCATGCAACGCATTACGGTAGGGTTTGTCCAATTGAGACACCTGAAGGACCAAACATTGGTTTGATAAATTCTTTATCTGTTTATGCGCGTACAAATCATTATGGTTTTTTAGAAACCCCTTATCGCAAAGTTGTCGATGGTAAAGTAACGGATCAAGTTGATTATTTATCTGCCATTGTTGAAGGCGATTTTGTTATCGCGCAAGCTAGTGTACCCGTTGATTCGACAGGAAAATTGATTGAAGGTTTAGTATCTTGCCGACATAAAGATGAGTTTACATTGGCAATGTCCAACACTGTGCAGTACATGGACGTTTCATCAAAGCAAATTGTATCTGTTGCGGCTTCGATTATTCCATTCTTAGAACACGATGACGCGAATAGAGCGTTGATGGGTTCTAATATGCAGCGTCAAGCAGTTCCAACGTTACGAGCAGAAAAACCGCTAGTTGGAACAGGTATGGAACGCACCGTGGCAAAAGATTCGGGCGTATCCGTGGTAGCCACTCGAGGTGGTAAAATTGAATCCGTAGATGCTGCAAGAATTGTTGTTCGTGTCAATGATACAGAAACTGAAAATGGCACATCAGGCGTTGATATTTATAATTTAATTAAATATACACGTTCAAACCAGAATACCTGTATCAATCAAAAACCACTGGTGAAAGTGGGCGATATAGTCAAATCTGGGGACATCATGGCAGATGGACCTTCAACCGATATGGGTGAATTGGCGCTCGGTCAAAATATGTTAGTCGCATTCATGCCTTGGAATGGTTATAACTTTGAAGATTCTATTTTAGTTTCTGAACGAGTTGTCAAAGAAGATCGTTTTACAACCATTCATATTGAAGAAAAAACGTGTGTTGCGCGTGATACTAAACATAGTCCAGAAGAAATTACTGCCGATATTCCAAATGTAAGTGAAGAAGCATTATCGAAATTGGATGAATCGGGTATTGTTTATGTCGGTGCAGAAGTTAAAGGTGGCGATATTTTAGTTGGAAAAGTCACCCCAAAAGGTGAAACACAACTCACGCCAGAAGAAAAGCTATTACGAGCGATTTTTGGTGAAAAAGCCGCCGATGTAAAAGATACTTCGTTGCGAGTTCCGGGTAGTATCGAAGGTACCGTTATTGATGTACAAGTTTTCACGCGGGATGGCGTAAAAAAAGATAAACGAGCTTTGGATATTGAACAGGATCAAATAAAAAGTTATCGCAAAGATTTGGATGATCAGCTTAAAATTTTAGAAGGCGACATTTTTGCGCGGGTAGCGAAAGAATTAGTCGGAAAAATTGCACAGGCAGGTAAAGATTTAAATGCAGGCGATGAACTGAAGCAAAAGTATCTGAATAGTTTAAAACCGTCAGATTGGTTCAAACTCAAAATGAAAGATGATGAGTTGAATACATTGCTTGACGTAACTGAGAAGCAAATCGAGCAACAACGCAAAGATTTTGACGCAAAATTTGAAGACAAAAAACGCAAAATCACAATGGGTGACGATTTACCGCCTGGCGTGTTGAAGATGGTGAAGGTGTATTTGGCGGTTAAACGTCGTATTCAACCTGGTGATAAAATGGCAGGACGACATGGAAATAAAGGTGTTATTTCAATGATTCGTCCAATCGAAGATATGCCTTATACTGCTGATGGAAATCCTGTGGATATTGTATTGAATCCATTAGGCGTACCTTCGCGAATGAATGTTGGTCAGGTTTTAGAAACCCATTTAGGCTGGGCTGCAAAAGGTCTCGGTATTAAAATCGGAAAAATTCTTGAAGCCAAATACGACGAATCAAAAGCCAAAGTTAAAGCTATTCGTGAATATCTGGACAAAATTTATAACGGTCGAGAAGAAGGTCGTAAAGAAGATTTAAAGTCATTTAGCGATGCTGAAATTTTAGAAATGGCGGCGAATTTGGTCAGTGGTGTGCCGATGGCAACTCCTGTTTTTGATGGCGCAAATGAAGACGATATTCGCACGATGTTGCGTTTAGCTGATTTGCCTGAAGATGGTCAAACTATTTTGTATGATGGCTTAACTGGCGAAGCATTTGAACGTAAAGTTACTGTTGGATATATGTATATGTTGAAACTAAACCATTTAGTTGACGACAAAATGCACGCTCGTTCGACTGGACCTTATAGTTTGGTAACGCAACAACCGTTAGGTGGTAAAGCGCAATTTGGTGGGCAGCGTTTTGGTGAGATGGAAGTTTGGGCGTTGCAAGCTTACGGTGCTGCGTATACATTACAAGAAATGCTTACTGTCAAATCTGATGACGTAACAGGCAGAACGAGAATGTACAAAAACATTGTCGATGGCGACCATAAAATGGAAGCCGGAATGCCTGAATCATTTAACGTTTTAATTAAAGAAATTCGTTCCTTAGCGGTCAACATCGAATTAGAACGAGAATAATCTAGGCACAAGCAGGTCTACAAGGCGTGATTTGCGCCTTGTGCTTTCAAACGTATTTTAAAGAGGACAAACTCTTGAAAGATTTAATGAATTTCTTAAAACGCCAAAATCGTGCAGAAGATTTTGATGCGATTCGTATTGGTTTGGCTTCGCCAGAAATTATCCGTTCTTGGTCGTATGGCGAAGTTAAAAAACCAGAAACTATCAACTACCGCACCTTTAAACCTGAACGTGACGGTTTATTTTGCGCTAAAATTTTCGGACCAGTTAGTGATTACGAATGTTTATGTGGCAAATATAAACGTTTAAAACATCGTGGTGTAATTTGTGAAAAATGCGGCGTAGAGGTTACGTTGTCGAAAGTGCGTCGTGAACGCATGGGACACATTGATTTAGCTAGCCCAGTCGCTCATATCTGGTTTTTAAAATCTCTACCATCACGCATTGCGCTATTGCTCGATATGACATTGCGTGAAATTGAACGTGTACTTTATTTTGAATCCTTTGTGATTTTAGATGCCGGTGATACTTCATTAACGAAAGGTGCTTTGTTAAGCGATGACGAATTTCAGGATTATTCTGAACAATTTGGTGATGATTTTTCTGCCAAAATGGGAGCAGAAGCCATTTATGAATTGCTTAAATCAATTGATCTAAAAGCAGAAGTTGAAATTTTAAAACAAGAAATTAACTCGACAAATTCTGAAACCAAAATTAAAAAATACGCTAAACGCCTTAAAGTGATGAGTGCGTTGTTAGCGTCAAACAATCGTCCAGAATGGATGATTTTGAATGTTTTACCTGTTTTACCACCAGAATTGCGACCATTAGTGCCACTTGATGGTGGACGTTTTGCAACGTCAGATTTAAATGACTTATATCGTCGCGTTATTAACCGTAATAACCGATTAAATCGTTTGCTCGATTTGAGTGCGCCAGACATTATCGTGCGTAATGAAAAGCGAATGTTACAAGAATCGGTTGATGCGTTACTTGATAATGGTCGTCGTGGTCGTGCAATCACAGGCACAAATCGTCGTCCGTTAAAATCGCTTGCGGATATGATTAAAGGTAAACAAGGACGCTTCCGTCAAAACTTACTTGGTAAGCGTGTTGATTATTCAGGACGTTCAGTTATCGTTGTAGGACCTTCGTTACGTTTACATCAATGTGGTTTACCGAAAAAGATGGCATTAGAATTGTTTAAGCCATTTATTTTCAGCAAATTACAATTTCGTGGTTTAGCGACGACAATTAAAGCCGCGAAAAAAATGGTGGAGCGCGAAGGAGCAGAAGTTTGGGATATTCTTGAAGAAGTCATTCGTGAACATCCAATTTTATTAAACCGTGCGCCGACTTTGCATCGTTTAGGTATTCAGGCGTTTGAACCCACTTTGATTGAAGGTAAAGCGATTCAGTTGCATCCGTTAGTATGTAGCGCATTCAACGCTGACTTTGACGGTGATCAGATGGCAGTACACGTTCCGTTATCAATTGAAGCGCAATTAGAAGCGCGAACCTTGATGATGGCTACAAATAACATTTTATCACCCGCGAATGGCGAGCCAGTTATCAATCCGTCGCAAGACGTGGTTTTAGGGCTTTATTACATTAGTCGTGAAAAAATGAACGCTATTGGTAATGGTAGTATTTTTGTTAGTGTTGGTGAAGTTCATAAAGCATTGATGGAAAAATCGGTTGAATTACAAACTAAAATTCAATTGAGAATTACTGAAAAACTAACCGATAAAGCGGGTGCTGTAACACATAAAACACATCGTGTGGAGACAACGGTTGGACGCGCATTGATTTGGGAAGTGATTCCTGAAGGAATGCCGTTTGATTTAGTTAACTGCGACATGACTAAAAAGAATATTTCTCGTCTAATTAACCATGGCTATCGTTACATGGGTAACAAAGATACGGTTATTTTGGCAGATCAGTTAATGTATTTAGGTTTCAAATATGCAACTCGTTCGGGTGTGTCGTTTGGTATTGAAGATATGGTTATCCCGTTGAAAAAACAGGACATATTGGCAGCTTCAAATGCAGAAGTAAATGAAATTCAAACGCAATATTCAAATGGTTTGGTTACAGACGGCGAACGTTATAACAAAGTTGTCGATATTTGGTCACACGCAAATGATCAAATTGCAAAAGTGATGATGGAAGGTTTAGGTAAGGAATCTTACATTGATGAAAATGGCGATACCAAAGAACAAAAATCATTCAATTCTGTATTTATGATGGCGGAATCGGGTGCGAGGGGTTCAGCGGCACAGATTCGGCAGTTGGCAGGTATGCGTGGATTGATGGCAAAACCAGACGGTTCGATTATCGAAACGCCAATTACAGCTAATTTCCGTGAAGGATTGGACGTTTTACAATACTTTATTTCGACCCACGGAGCGCGTAAAGGTTTAGCTGATACTGCACTGAAAACAGCTAACTCGGGTTATTTGACACGTCGTTTAGTTGATGTTGCGCAAGACTTAGTAATTAGCTCACAGGACTGTGGTACGACTAGTGGTTTATGGATGACGCCGATTATCGAAGGTGGCGATGTTGTTGAGCCATTATCAGAGCGTGTTTTAGGACGTGTTGCTGCTCACGATATTATGGATAAGGCTGGCGAAGTCATTATTGCTCCGCGTGGTACTTTACTTGATGAAGATTGGGTTTCAAAACTTGAGCAAAATAGCATTGACCAAATTTTAGTGCGTTCAATTATTACTTGTGAAAGTCGTCACGGCGTTTGTGCAGCATGTTATGGGCGTGATTTAGGTCGTGGACATCTCGTAAATATCGGCGAAGCAGTCGGTGTTATTGCCGCACAGTCAATTGGTGAACCGGGTACACAGCTAACAATGCGTACTTTCCATATTGGTGGAGCTGCATCAAGAGCCGCTGCAATTAGCAATGTTCAAGTTAAATCATCAGGTTCTATTCGATTGAGTAACCTGAAAAGTGTTATCAATCGTGAAGGCAATTTAGTGGCTGTTTCACGTTCTGGTGAAGTAGGTGTTGTAGACGAATATGGTCGTGAACGTGAGCGCTATAAAATCCCTTACGGTGCGGTACTTTCTAAAAAAGAAGGTGATCGCGTTGAAACCGGTGAAATTATCGCAACGTGGGATCCATTTACACATCCCGTTATTACAGAAGTAGATGGACTTATCGAATTAAAAGATTTTGTCGAAGGTATAACAGTTCAAAAACAATCTGATGAAATTACCGGTTTGAGTTCGGAAGTTGTTATTGATCCAAAACAACGTGGTAGTGCCGGTAGAGAATTGCGTCCGATGGTAAAGTTGTTAGATGCGACTGGTGGTACAATTTATTTACCTGGTACTGAAATCGCCGCGCAATATTTTTTACCAGCCGGTGCGATTGCTAGCATTAAAAATGGTGGCGAAGTAAAAATTGGTGACGTATTAGCTCGTATTCCACAGGAATCTAGTAAAACTCGTGATATTACAGGTGGTTTGCCGCGCGTTGCTGATTTATTTGAGGCGCGTAAAACGAAAGATCCTGCTATTTTAGCAGAAGCTACTGGAACAATTTCTTTTGGTAAAGAAACGAAAGGAAAACAGCGCGTTTCAATTACCGACGCTACTGGCGAGCAGTTTGAAACTTTAATTCCAAAATGGAGGCACATCACTGTATTCGAAGGTGAGCAAGTTGAAAAAGGTGAAACGATTGCTGAGGGCGAATTGACTCCGCATGACATCTTGCGTTTGCGCGGTATTGAAGAGTTAGCAAATTATTTGGTTAAGGAAATTCAAGATGTTTATCGATTGCAAGGTGTAAAAATTAACGATAAGCACATTGAGGCAATTATTCGTCAAATGTTGCGAAAAGTTGAAATTACAGCATCTGGTGATACCAGTTTCTTAAAAGGCGAACAAGTTGAGCGAGCCGCTATGCGTGAAGAAAACGATCGGGCAGAACTGCAAGGTAAAATTCCAGCTAGTTACGATTCGATTTTACTCGGCATTACAAAAGCGTCGTTGGCAACGGAATCATTTATTTCAGCGGCATCGTTCCAAGAAACAACGCGCGTTCTAACAGATGCTGCAGTGCGTGGGTTAAGTGATAATTTACTTGGTTTGAAAGAAAATGTAATTGTTGGACGATTGATTCCAGCAGGAACCGGTTTAGCTTATCACGAGGGTAGACGGCAACGTTTAGCGCAACAATCTGAACAGATTATTGAAGTGGATTTATCTTCTGCAATTGATGTTGATGATGTTGAAGAGCAATTAAAACAAGCATTAAACATTTGAAGTATTTAGGCTTGACCTAGTGTTAAATAGTCAGTATCATAATCTGCTACAGTCAGCTACTATGCTTCAATTTGAAGCGATTTAGCACCGTTTAGTAGATTATGGACGGGCAAATAAAAATATTTGGAGTGAAATTATGGCAACGATCAACCAGTTGGTTCGCAAGCCTCGAGCTAAAAGAATAGAAAAAAGTAACGTTCCAGCGTTAGAGGCTTGTCCTCAAAGACGCGGTGTTTGCACACGTGTTTATACAACTACACCTAAAAAGCCTAATTCAGCACTTAGAAAGGTCGCTCGTGTTAGATTGACGAATGGTGCTGAGGTTAGTAGCTACATTGGCGGTGAAGGTCACAATTTGCAGGAGCATTCCGTGGTTCTGATTCGTGGTGGTCGTGTTAAAGACTTGCCAGGCGTACGATATCACGTTGTGCGCGGAAGTTTAGATGCTTCGGGTGTCAATAACAGAAAATGTGGTCGTTCTAAATATGGGACTAAACGTCCTAAAAAATAATTGGTAAATAAATGTCAAGAAGAAGAGTAGCTACAAAAAGAGAAATTATTCCAGATCCAAGATTTGGCAGCGTTATGCTGACTAAATTCATGAACATGATTATGGAAAGCGGCAAAAAGTCTGTTGCCGAAAGTATTATTTATGGCGCGTTGGATGCAATCGAGCGTAAAGGTCATGAAGCACCGTTAGATATTCTTTCTAAAGCATTAGAAAATGTTCAGCCGCGTGTAGAGGTTAAATCTCGTCGAGTTGGTGGTGCCACATATCAGGTTCCTGTTGAAGTTCGCCCAGCTCGTCGTTTAGCATTATCAATGAGATGGTTGATTGATGCGTCGCGTAAAAGAAATGAGCGCACTATGGCATCAAAGTTGGCTGGTGAGCTTATGGATGCGTTTGAAGGTCGCGGTTCAGCTGTTAAAAAGCGTGAAGATACCCATCGCATGGCTGAAGCAAATAAAGCATTTTCGCATTACCGTTGGTAATAAAGGTTAAAGTCAGGTCGTGGCTCGAAAAACACCGATAAGTCGGTATCGTAACATTGGTATCATGGCGCATATTGATGCTGGTAAGACTACGACTACTGAACGAATTCTGTATTACACTGGAGTTTCCCACAAGATGGGAGAGGTTCATGATGGCGCTGCTGTTATGGATTGGATGGTTCAAGAGCAAGAGCGCGGTATTACGATTACATCAGCGGCTACTACCTGTTTCTGGAGTGGTATGTATGGGCAGTACCAGCAGCATCGTTTTAATATCATTGATACACCTGGTCATGTTGATTTTACAATTGAAGTTGAGCGGTCATTACGAATTTTAGATGGTGCATGTGCCGTTTTGTGCGCTGTTGGTGGTGTTGAGCCGCAATCGGAAATGGTATGGCGGCAAGCAGACAAATATGCAATTCCGCGATTGGTTTTCGTTAATAAAATGGATCGTGTTGGTGCTAATTTTTTTGGGGCAGTTGATGAGATCAAAAATCGCCTTGTCGCTACACCTGTTTTGTTACAATTGCCAATAGGTAAAGAAGATAGTTTTAAAGGTGTAGTGGACTTAGTAGCTATGCGTGCTATTTACTGGCATGATACAGATATGGGTGTTCTTTTTGATAATGTTGATATTCCAGTAGATTTAGAAAAAGATGCTGTAATGTGGCGTGATCGTCTTGTTGGAATTGCGGCTGATGCGAGTGAAGAGCTTACTGATAAATATCTCAACACTGGGTCATTAGCAGACGAGGAAATTAAGCAAGGCATTCGCATCTTAACAATTGCAAATCATATCGTCCCTGTTTTTTGTGGGGCTGCTTTTAAGAATAAGGGTGTGCAGACGTTGTTAGATGCAATTATCGATTATTTGCCATCACCAATTGATGTGAAGCCAATTCATGGTACATCAGCAGATGGTGTGTCACAGGAAATTCGGCTCGCTTATGATGACGAACCTTTTTCCGCATTGGCATTTAAAATTGCGACTGATCCATTTGTAGGTACTCTGACATTTTTTAGGGTTTATTCTGGTGTTCTTTGTGCAGGTGATATCATATTCAACTCGGTAAAAATGAAGCGAGAGCGAATAGGGAAGATTGTGCAATTGCACGCTAATAGTCGAGAAGAGGTAAAAGAGGTTTTTGCTGGAGATATAGCGGCAATAATCGGTTTAAAAGATGTTACTACTGGTGATACTCTTTGTGATGATAAAAAAGTTGTTATCTTAGAGAAGATATTTTTTCCAGAACCTGTTATTTCAGTTGCAATTGAGCCAAAAACTAAAGTGGATGAGGATAAAATGATTTCAGCGTTAGCACGCTTGGGTCAGGAAGATCCTACATTTAAAGTCAATATCGATTCTGATTCTGGGCAGTTAGTTATTTCTGGAATGGGAGAGCTACACTTAGATATTATTATTGATAGGATGAAGCGAGAATTTAATGTCGATGCAAATATTGGTTCTCCTCAGGTTGCATACCGAGAAACAATTGGATGTGTTTTTGAGCAAGAAAATAAGTTTATTCGTCAAATGGGTACTAAAGGGCAGTATGCTCACATTTGGTTGAGATTGGAGCCACAAGATCGAGGGTCCGGTTACCAATTTGTAAATAGTATCTTGGGGGGCGTAGTGCCAACTGAGTATATTTTGGCGGTTGATAAAGGTGTTCAGGATCAGTTAAAAAGTGGTATTTTAGCCGGTTATCCAGTTTTAGATGTTAAAGTAACGCTATTTGATGGCTCTTATCACGATGTTGATTCAAGTGAGGCTGCCTTTCGAACCGTTGGAGCTATGTGTTTTAGAGAATGTGCTAAGAATGCAATGCCCACTTTGTTAGAGCCTGTAATGCGTGTTGAAATCACCTCCCCAGAAGAGTACATGGGAGACGTTGTTGGTGATGTTAGTAGGCGGCGTGGTGTCATTCAGTCAATGAAGGATCTTGCGTCAGCAAAAGTAATTAACTGCGAAGTGCCGTTAGCTGAAATGTTTGGTTATGCCACAGATTTACGTTCTGCGACACAAGGTCGAGCAACGTATAGTATGCAGTTTGAAAAATACGGTGAAGTGCCAGTGCATATAGCCGAAGCAATTATTAAGAAACTTTCGTAAAAATTTGAATTATTTTTAAGGTGTAACTCATGGCTAAAGAAAAATTTTCGCGTAGCAAACCTCACGTTAACGTTGGCACAATCGGTCACGTTGATCATGGTAAGACTACGTTAACAGCAGCATTAACAACCGTTATGGCTAAATTGCACGGTGGTGCAGTGAAAGCGTTCGATCAAATCGATAACGCTCCAGAAGAAAGAGCGCGTGGTATCACTATTGCGACTTCACATGTCGAATATGAATCAACAGCACGTCATTATGCTCACGTTGATTGCCCAGGTCACGCCGATTATGTAAAAAACATGATTACAGGTGCAGCACAAATGGAT
>CAIQZX010000072.1 GCA_903876445.1 uncultured Pseudomonadota bacterium
GCCGTCTTTAGAGACAGGCACAAATATTGGTAGGTTGTGTTTTTGTGCCGCTACCATAGCGACATAAACGCCTGTGTTACCATTTGTTTTACCACAGTCATTATCAGCGGCTATGCGTTGATTCTCACAACCACGAGCCATAAACGCATCAATCACTTTGCCTAAATTACCAGCACTGAAACTGACCACCACAGGTAAGTGATGTTTATTGTTCAGTTCACCTTTTGCGCCGTTAGCGTGATATACGCCAAGTCCTGTCGTTAATCCTTCAGCGTGATATGCACCGTTAATACAGTCGTCAAATGTGCCACCAATAATCGCAAATCCTTCACCGATTTGTCCGACGAAATCTTTGTTGTCGTTTCTGTTCGGTAAATTTTGGGCGTAGAGGTGCTGATAGCCGATAACTTGTTGATGGGTGTTGAAGATTTGAACCATCAAGCAATCGCCATAACGACCAATGCCACGACGAATTTCGATACCGCCAATGGGTAGATTCTTTGCAATTAGGTACGGGTGGTTGGTAACATTTTCAGTGGTTGCCTCACTCCATCGCTGGTTAGCGAGTTTTAAATCAGCGGCTTGTTTGTCTGTAGGTGCGTTATCAAACGCAGGTTTTACCGTAGTTTCTGCTTTCTTTTTGAATGGAATAACGGGTGATTGCTGAGATGCCTTAGCGACTATTTCCGCCTCATTCGCTACTGAACTTTTGGATGGTTCAAAAGTTTTGCGTGCTTGCGCTTCGTGCCATTCGCTATAGGTATTACTAACGCCACCGTGTTTGTTGGTGTAGAAGTTGATGCGTTTGTAATTACGTCCATCTTTGGCGGTGAATTGCGTACCGACAGCAAACACTTTACCGCGATATGCTTTGCTAAGTTCAATACCGCGTGTGACTTTACGACCGTCAAAGGTGATGTGGTGCTGGAGTTTATACCAGTCGATGCCGCAGTCAGAGGCAATGTCACTGATTAGCGAATAATCATCAAAATAGCAATAACTATTATTTTGAAATGCGTTTGTGTGTGGTATTATAGAAGGCGAACGGGTCATAGAGTTACATCTCCTGTAACTTTTGGCTTTGTTTGTTGGTTCTCAATAACCAACGTTTCTCCACAAAGGAGAGAAAATGATTTGTATAAGTACACAGTATATCCCACAGGTTATGCCGCTAATCCCTGAGAATCTTCGTAGCCACCAAGCAAAAGAAGGATTTTCAGGGGAGTCGGACGTTAAAGTTCAAACATCTTCATTCATCAATTTATAAGCTGTCTAGCTTAATCTTTTTTTTAATAATCTTCACTTTTTTTGTTAAGCAATAGGACTTTGTTTGTATTTCACAAATACGTCATTGATTGCTTCAGCAAGTAGTAATTGCACCGTAATATCTTTTTCTAATGCAAGACGTTTAAATTGTTTTGCAGCCGCTGGGTCGAAAAAACCTGTAATTGCTCTCTTTCCTACTCTGCTAGGCGGAATCGGCAACGTTTGTTTTTTTACCTTTTGCACTGTTGTAGATTCAACGGTATCAGTTATTTCAGCCTTCCCACTCGCCTTTTGTAGTGCCTGTGCTAAATCTTGTTTATTTCTTGACATGAATACCTTTATTTATGAATACATGATTTTATGTAAATTATTTTACTTGTTTAACAATCCACTTGTATAGTTTTATAATTTCTTCCATTGCTTTACCGTTAGGCTCATATTCTAAAACAGCTTGTCCTGACGTAAGCGAATGAATAAATGACGCTCTTTGTCCGATGTGAATAGGTGAGATTTCGATGTCGTAAGAGGCGACCGCTTTTTCTGCTTGAATAGTCAGTGAACCTCTTGGTGGAACACAGGTTAAAACAACAGCCGCACGACATTTAGCTAATTTCACAATATCAATCGTGTTGCTAATTGCTCTTAAATCTAAAATAGCAGGGCGACAGGGAATTAAAACTAAATCTGCTAATCTTGCGGCGGCAAGTGCAGCACTTTCTGAATGTGGTGCAGTATCAATAAAAACAAAATCAGCACCGTTTTCTTGTGCCGCAGTCAATACATTTTCTAAGCGAGAAGGTTGTGCTGAAACGATTACAGGTGATTCAGCAGTTCTAATATCGCCCCAACTGGTGGCACTCGCCTGTCCATCAATATCAATGATGGCAGATTTCTTTTTAAAGTGTTCTGCGGCAACGGCTAGATTGATAGCTAATGTTGTTTTGCCAGCTCCGCCTTTTTGAGAAAGAATTGCTATTGTTTTCATGTGTAATAGTTTATTTGTAAAATAGTTTTTATGTCTTTAAATATACTTGAAAATATAAATTTAAGTTAATTATTTTTCATATAGTTATGAATTATTATTTACATGAATACATAATTATATTTTATATTGTGTCAAAAAATTGTTTATGAATTCTTTTGAGGATTTTGAGCTAAGTTCTTTTAACCAGCATTCTTCGACATTAGCGAGATTGTTTTTGATATACGAAATCGATTTTTCCTTTATTAAGGGAATTGTTGTAAAATTTGAATCGCGCATTTCAATAGATTCAAATGCGCCAGAACTCGCCGATTTTAATATTCCAGTCATAATTTCAAATGACAGGTAATCAGTTAATGCACTAGCCAATTTAGCATCAAAGATAGCTATAGAGTTGACAGTTTTGTTCGCAATATGAAAGGAACTAGAACTTAGATGCTCTAATAAAATCGGAAAATATAGCTCGGTAATTAGAGAATCTTTAGTTGCTATTGTGATAGCAATATCTGAAAGTAGACTTTTGTGGAATACTTCTTTAATCGCAGTCTTAAAAGATATTAAAAGTTGGTCTTCAGGCAGACTATCACAGATAGAAATTAACGCTTGTGTGGCAGAGTAGTATAGCCCCGTATAGTCGTTAAGTTTTTTTAGTAAAATTTGGTTAATTCTTGATTTAGTTATTTCATCGGTTAAGCAAATCAGATTACCATTAGCAACCATAGCTAGTAGAATTGTTTCGGCATATTTTTCATCGTCTGATTTATTATTTAATAATTCTCGTTGTATCAATTGGTCATTTATTTTTTGTGCTGTTAATCCAGTAATAAATAATTTGGCATTTTTGCGAGAGTTTTCGTCAACATCAACTATCTTTGCTATTAGTTTGTAGATGAGTTGTGCAAATCCTTCTTCATGCAACAGTTTAGTTTCTTTTTGAACAATAGCTTGTATTTCATTTACATCATCGGATGTAAAGAAATTAGGATTTTTCAATCTGGCTATAATCTCATCAATTAGGTATGTTGTAGATAATACTGGTCTTGAAAGAAAACGAAAAATAGTTTCACGAAATATAAAACGTGCTTCTTCGGCAGACGGTAAATGTCCAGATGGATGTGCGGCTTTGTTTCTGAGTTTTTGCAATACCTCTAAAAATTCACAATCTAATTCAGGAAGTAATTTTTTAGATTTAAGATTTTCAATTAAGTAATTTTCAAAAACTTCTTGGCTGTCTTTTTTGTTATTTGCCTCTTTAAAAATTGTATTTGCATCTGTATTAACTTTTCTAAAACCGTCAAGTTTTAAAAGGATGTCATCAAATAAAGCAATGTAGCTTAAAACAATCGTCCCTCTATAAGCACCAGCCATGTAGCAATTCATGGCTTCGCGCATATATTCCCGAATATTCAAAGAAGAAATTGTTGATAGTAATTCTTCCATATCTGTTAGATGAGCCATAATTTATCCTTGATTGTTTATCTCAACATACCCAATCAACTCAGTAGAATAACTACCGTCACCATTAGTAGTGCCTTTGTGTTTCAATTCACGTTGCAGCGTTGGTTCTATGTATTGCGAAAATAGTTCTTGTCGTTGATCAACAGTTAGATTTGATTGTTCTGATGATAATTTTAAGTATTGTTCACCTTGTTTTTCGATGAAAGGGATTCGAGAGCCATATTGGTTAATAGCAATTGGTTGAATAATGATACGTTTGTCACCGTTTGCCATTTGTGCTTCGACTAACCAGAATGTTAAAACAGCCGTTTCTTCTGTCTCCCCCTTTACTGCAATACCAATTTCTTCAGGTGGTAAATCATGCCAACGATTTAATTCTGCTTGAATAATTGGGTGGTCTATTCCGACTAATTCAATGCCATCGTTGTTTGTTGCAGTTTCCCTATCAGTCGTAAATTTTGCTATCACGACCCCGTATGAGGTCATTAAGTTATAAATATCACCGCCAACATTTATCATGCGTTGGTGCTTGTCCTCTACTGCGGTCGATAAGAACTGTATCAGTCGTTCGAGGCTCGACGATGTATCAGAGAACGGTTTGTAGTCATCAAGGCTAAACCTATCCAAATCTTGGAATAAGTCAAATACTACCAGCCTAGCTTCACGAGAATTCGATAATGCGGCTTCTAACTCTAAGCGTGTTCGTTTTAATTCAGGGTCAGATAAGGCTTCTTGATAAAGTTTGTCGTAATTTAGACGTTCTGATAATTGTCCAAGTATCTGTGTTCGTAAATCTTCAGCTACTTTGCCTTGTTCATCTATTTTTCCAACGGTGCGAGCAATTTCAGTCAATTTTTCATCAAGCAATAAAAATATGCGCCCTTCGATGGTGTCAGATAACACGAGGTTATAAACCTGTGCTGTGTGATTTTGACCATAACGATGAATGCGTCCGATGCGTTGTTCTACATCCATCGGATTCCAAGGTAAATCAAAGTTAAACAATATCCGTGCAAATTGCAGGTTGATACCTTCACGCCCAGCGGCTGTACATACTAATATGCGAGGTCCATTTTTTTGACGAAACTTTCTTTCCGCTGCTACTTTTGCACCATGGTCGCCACCACGCAATACCACAACACCCTGACTAGGAAATGCCAGATTTATTTCACGATCAATTAAATTAACAGTGCCTAAGTAAGTAGCAAAAATGACAATTTTCTCGTCAGCATTTTGTTCCCATAAAGCACTTATTCCATCGAGTAGTTTTTGGATTTTACTTTCACGTTGTTGTGGGAACGCATTAAGTAAATCACCGATGCGTAATCGTTCTTCTGGTAGATGCAAATTAACAACGGCTGATGCGGCTTCTTCTGCGTGCGTTGCTGAAAATTCACTACCATACGGGTCAGATGCAAATTCGAGTGCTTCTTCGTCTAGTTTTTTAATTAACCGATATTTTAAATCTGCAATAACACGGTCAACTTCAATCCGTCCCATATTGTCATGGGGTAGATTAAATTCCTCGTGAATGAGTTCTCTGGCTTCGTCAGTTAATCGTTCACGTCCGTCAATATCTAATTCTTTATCACGCAGTAACGCTTCATGTAATGTCAGCATTAACAAACGGCGTTTTAATGTTCGGCGTACAGCAGCAAAACTAGAGGCTGCAATTTTTTGAAAAATGACCATCAAGAAACCTAATGCACGCCCTTTGTTACCTTGACGACGAGCTAGGTCAAAACCATCTTCTAAATACTCGCGTAGTTTTTCATAAAACCTTTTTTCTTCTGCGTTCATTAAAAAGGATTCAGTGTGTACAAATCGTCTAGCAAATAATGGTGAGCCATCAGACTGACAGGAATCTGCTTTTGTACGTCGAATCATTACCGTATTTAACCGATAACGATTTTCTATCATCTCTTCTGCACTGCTAAACAATGTTGGATTCAGTAGCTGTATTATCATCCAAAACTGAAAATGATTGCCTTGATGTGGCGTTGCAGAAAGTAATAATAAATCACGGGTGTGATTCTTAATGGCTTCAGCGAGTTTGTAATTTTCAGTTTTGCGTACTTTGTTGCCATTACGGTGAGCTGTAATATGATGTGCTTCGTCAAATACTACTAAATCCCAACGCGGTGCATCGAGCAATCGTTTGATACGAGCAGGACGTTTAAGTGTATCAATGCTGGCAATTAACAAATCATGTTTCGCAAACGCATTGGTTTTACGGTCAGTAATATCGCCTTCTGAACCAAATACTTCAAAATCAAGGTTAAAAACGTCGTTCAATTCTCGATGCCAGTTATTGACTAGACCCGCTGGAACAATCATCAATGCTCTTTTTAGTTCACCTCTACTTGCCAATTCACGAAGAATTAAAGCCGTTTCGATTGTCTTACCTAATCCTACTTCATCGGCAATGAGAAAACGTCTTGGTGAAGCAGTCGTTACTCGATGTGTTAAAACAACCTGATGTGGCAATAAATCAATTTTGGCAGAAGTTAATGCGGCGGCACTTTCCATAATAGGAATTGCGTGTGCTTCGTAACATAACCATGCTTTTCTAGCACGATTATTGTCATGCCTGATTGAATCAAGAATCCGTTTAGTTCGTGATAATTCTTGTTGGATAGAATGAATGGGAACACGCCGTTCACCTATGCTAAAGAACGCACGAACGTAATCTTCCTGTGGAATATCAAGAACAACACCCTGTCCGAATTCACTGTGATTGATTCGTTGACCAGGTGAAAATTTTAGAATTTCCGTCATGCTTAACTAATCCGTTTATGAAATAAACCCGCTGATTTTGTGCCATCAGTCAGCATAATTTCTTGTGGATATTCGCTGGCTTCACCCCACAGAATGCGTCCAAAATCCAACGTTTTTTGATTGTGTGGATGACCGCAATGCCAAGTAATAACATCTGAGGCAGGATTGGCTTTAATTCGACCATGACAGGATGGCAGCCAAAACACTAATGCACCGTCACCTTGATAATAATATTGAAATGAAAGAATCGCAGGTTTAATAACCGATTCTAGCCATTGCTCGGCTTCTTCAGGTATAAGCAAATCAAGACACGCATCTAAACCAGCAACCACTAACGTATTTCCTTTGTTGCTAGGCAAATCCTCTGACCAACGCCCAACCGATTGTAAGAACTGGCGCAAACTATACACTTCATCCACTTTGGTTACTTGGGACAAGGCTTGAGCGTCCCAAATCCAGCTAATGCCGCACCGTTGCCAAACATTATCCCGTAACGTTTTCATCAATAATCCTCACCAAACAAATCCAACGTTGTTGGTGCAGCTTTATGGCTCGCTTGCCAAGTATTGAAAATTGTCATCGCTCTGGTTGCCGCGTTGCGGGTTTGTATGTCTGCACCTCGTTTTTGAAACCAATCTAGTAAAGACTTTAAGGCAATATGTGGTTTGAACGTTTCATTTTTGAGTGTGTCTTGGGTGTTAATGCCACTCCCATCAATACATGAACCAATCAAAACTAATGCTTGGTCTAAATCTGACGTTAATTTTCGTTTGTGTTTTCCTTGCCAATCACGAGCAAAATCCAATGGTTCAACGTGCGTAAAGACTTTATTTTTTTCACTGCACCAACCACGTTGTACAAATTCATCAGGTGTTGTAATTGAACCCTTTAAAAATTTCTGTAATTGGTCACGCGGCATTTCTTTGATGCCGTCAAATGTTCTCAGAAATTGCCTAGACATTGGCTCTGCATTAACAGGTGGTGGCTCTTTGCCTTTGTCTGAATCTTCGTCAATTAACTGGTTAATACCAATCAGCGCATCTTTTACTGAAATTGTTTTGTCATCATCAACGTAGACTTTACCATAATGGCGTGAGAAATACTCCAACGCTTTACCACGTCGAATAACTTGTAAATCCGCCGCTGGCAAACCTTCTTTTGCATGGTTTTCGAGCATTTGTTTTAACTGTTGAACATCTGCCAATACTTCACGGCGCATACGTCCCCAGCTCACAGCTTTTGGTTCTTCGGTACGTTTTCGGCAAACGTGAATAATGTCGTATTCTATCGTTTTTGAACCAAATTCACCATCACCTTTTGTTTCATCAGAACGAATTGGATAGGTCGCTTCTAAATAAAAACCTGCATTAAATAACGATTCCAACACAGCAACCCAAGGTTCGTCTTCACTGTGATGAAACGTAAAGGCAAGAATGCCAGAAGGTTTTAAAATTCGATACGCTTCACGCCAACATTGCGTCAAAATGCGTTGATAAAAACCGTCTGCGTCTTCAGGTTCACGGGCTTTATTAGCAACGGCTTCTAATGATTTAGGCACATATTCCGACGTGAAATAATCAGGATATTTGTCTTTTAATACAAGGCGCAACCAAACATAGAAGAAATCCGATAATTCGGAATAATGCAACAAACCACCAAATGGCGGGTCGGTAATTACTAAATCAATACTGGCATTTTCAAATTGTGTTAATTCAGTAGATGAACCACAAGAAATGGTTGCACCTTTTACTGCATCGTTTGGATAAACTTTTTCGCTTTTACCTGAAACTTCTTGTGCAATATGCGGAAAACGATTTTTCAATCCTTCTACGCCAACTGCTTCCCATGGCTGTTGATTCCAATCTTGACCTTCAATAATCTTAGGAATAGTAGAAGACCAACAGCCGTAACCAATGGGTGAAAAAACACCCACTTCAATTAAGGTAGATTTTGGATGATAGTTATTGTTAGAAAGAGCAGGAACAAAATGGTCTTTTTTAATGTGCCAAAATGCGAACATACATTGATTGCGAATGTAATTTTGAAATGCACCTAAAACGTATTCACGAATACTCCAATCGTAATTACCAGCATTGACAATTGCTTTAAGAATTTGAGTATTGACTAATAATTGACGTGGATTAAACATCGTCCACCAATGCGTAAAACCATGATTAGGTATGCCACCATTGAGATGATGCGTCATAAATCCATAAGGTAATTCTGAATGGGGATAAAAATCTTTTAAATCTTCATCTTTTCGTTTGTCCCATTCACTAACAGCCGCGTCATATTGATTCGCCAGTTTGTTATCAAAGTCAGAAAAAAACCGTCCACCATAGGCTATGTTCTTATCCTCATTACGATTAGGTGAATAACCTTGCACAGCATAAGAAGCCATCGCTCCTGTTTTACCTGTGGCTTTAATGGTGGTTAAAACGTCTTGAACTGTACCGCAAGCTCCACAAGCATAATTCGACCTTCTTGGAACTGTGCCAACATCAGTTTTGAATGTGACTTTAGTTTCTGGACACGTCACTTCATCGGGTAATTTTCCGCGAACTTCTAACAAACGCATCTTTGAAGCACGTTCTTGATTCCAACGGGCGGTTGATTCTGCGTCATCTTGTGCGCTACCACCAAAAGGTTGACCATTTACATCGGCTTTTGGTGAACCCGCTAACCATTCGGGATGTACTAATAAACTCAATTCAACTTTTTTATTTGAACCTTTACCAATTAAATTTGCTTGTTCAGTGTGCTTACAATGCGGACACGTCACGCCTGTTTTGCGGTCAATGACAGCAAACGGTGTTTCATCTGGTGCAACATATAACGGCACATCAGGAGCCATTCGAGCGGCGGTTTCTTCAACATCGAATTTTTCATCACATTGACTGCAAATGTGTTTCCAATGTTTAACGCTGATGGATTTAACCGCCATGACAGGGCTAGACATAATCGGCGTGCGATGCCCACAACCTGTGACTTGACAAGGTCCATGCTTTGCCCAAAAGGTGTAAATAATTTCAGGACCTTTGTATTCGTATTTGGGGCGTTGTTCTGGCGTTAAACTGAGTGGGTCGAAGTCTTCACCCATCACTTTTTTAGTGGGTAAATGCGTCCATGTTCCTTTTTCACCGTTAGGACCATCGCAATAATAAAACGGCATGATTTGCGGTTTTACTTCTGCTTCAATATCAGCAAGCAGTTTTTTTACTTCGTCGAGGTCAACATTGGCTAATTCTTGTTTAACAACAAACCATGCAACGGGGTTTAAATCGTTCCCGTACATTTGCATTCCAAGACGTGAACCTTCAACTAAGGTTGTACCGCCACCCATGAAAATATCAGCGACTTTGATGTTTTTAAATGCACCTTTCTTTTGATGATTGGCGTAATAGTTATCCCAAACCAATTTTGAGGTATGTGTTAAATCGTCAGGAGCTTTGGTTGCCGCAGCAATTAACATCGAACGAAAAACACTAGAGCGACGACGCGCCCACCATTTGGACATTTGATAAATCGGTTTTCCAGCATTACCTTCGATGATGGCAACTTGATTAACTGGCAGAATTGGAAAATCGACTTCTAAACAGGTTTTAGGTCTGTTTGGATCGTTAAAATCAACGGTTTCTAATTCAACTGCTTTACCTGCACCGACGGCTTTTGCAACTTCCTGTGCGATTTGTTCTTTTTTTGTTGCCATTAGGCGATTCCTAAAGTTTGTTTTAATGCGTTATCAATTTGCGTCATGTCAGGACAGTGACCGATAGTTTTATAAATTTCTCTTTCTACTATCGTTGCTAAATTATCTGTTACCACAACAGAATCAGATAACAGCCCCATTGCTTGCCCGATGGAATCGGTTTTATTCACCATGACACGGGTTTTTCCAGTACGTCCTATATTTGACGTAATCATGGCAACAATTTTTTGAGGTAATCCCGTATTTAGACCATCACCCTGAATAATTAAAGCGGGACGATTTTTATAAGTCACCAAATCAGAATTGGGAAACCGAACAAGAATCACGTCGCCACGCTTATAAGTCATCGTAAGCCTCCATGCCTGGATAATCCCAATCATCTCCAAAACTTCGCAGGCGTAAATGTGTTTCTAACGCTTCAACGGGAGTCCAACCTAATGATGCGATGCTGTTGCGCTGAATTAAATGTTTCGCCATTGAAAGTGAATTACCCGCTACATAGCCGTTACCATACTGCTGTGAATATAAGGTAGGTGGATAGGGTTTTGAATTTGACTGCCCCTGAATTTGCACAATGGCTGGATACCATGTTGGAGGTAAATCTATTGAAGTTGCTAACATATCAATACTCAGGGTCTAAACGGTCAATGGTTTCTTGAGTAAGAATTTGTTTAAAAAACAAATCTTTTGAACAATCGTGTAATCGGTCAATTTGATTTATAACGTTATTCCAAGCGATCGGCTTTTCAGAAGGAATAAAGGTTTCTAGGTCAACAATCATTCCCATTTTTGAGCCATCCATTAAGTGAACTTCCACAGGCGATGCAATTTGCACAACATGAGTACAATCACCATTTGGTAACTCTAATCGCATTTGTAATGGATTAGTTTGCACAGCATAGTCACCAAACTTGAGCGAAATTTCTAATGCCGTAAGGTCTGGCGCATATTCTGGTAAAAGAAAATCAATGTAGCGTAGAGAATGGTGCTGCAACTGTGGAATAAGTCCGCTTCCTTCTATAGCTTCAGCTAATTCTAAAATCTTTTCTTTAAAAGAATCCCATCCAGCGTAAGGTGTTTTGCAGTTTAGCGTTACTACTCGCTCGCCTACCTGAAAGATAAAAGGGCTATCCGATTCTTCCATGCGGTATTTAGCGGCAAATCGTAAATTGGGGTCAAATTGAGCTACAGCATCTGGTATGTCTGCTGGTGGCAAACGATGAAACTGTAACTGTGGATTTTTACCTTTTAATGCGGCATACAGTATTCCAGGCAACAAATCACCGACAGGCTGTTCTGGTTCAAATTGAACTTGCCAGATAGCTTCTATCAACGGTTCTTTTCCTAGTCGTTTTGGTATTTGTTTCATGTCATGCTCCAATTTTTGATATTTCAACCCATGGTGATAACACTTCAAATAGCGACAAACCACCATGTGTTAAAGTCGGATAACCGCCTTGGCTTTTCCATTTCCAACGCCCAACCGTCATAACGTGTGAATCAATTTGCATTGCAACAGGTGGTACAAATGCGCCTGTATCAATGACACCTGCTTTGCTGCGCCCACTAGCAAAAGTGGTTTTTAGGAATTGACTAACATCACCTTCGGCATCAGTAAAAACTTCAGTTGCGGCATAACCGTGGTCAGACGTAATGACTAATCGTCGTCCTGTTGCTAAACGTTCAACAAATTCCCAGAAATCATCGCTGGTTAATTGCTCGGCAATATGGCGCGTTAGTGGGCTTAACCCCTGACCTGCACCAGAACCATCATGTATTTTGCTATCAGGATAGTGATGCCAAAAAATCCAGTTCGGCGATGAATTCACTAAGGCTTCACAGTCTTTCCAAGGCATATCGACTGATTCAGTTTGAGCAGTTTGCAAACGATGAGAAAGCCCAGCACCATTATTTTGTAATTGACTGCGACTACTAAAACCAAGTGCTTTAGCAAACGGTGTTGTTTCGGCAGGTAATTCAGAAGCATTAGCAGTGACATGATGCAAATTGAATCCTCGCGCCTTTGCACCTTCTAACAGCCAAGGTAGTTCTCGTAACGATAAACCGTCTAAAATTAAAACGGCTTTTGCACTATAAGGTTCGACCCACCAACGTATCAGACATTCTGAATTACGTTCTACATTGTCACCAAATGTACGCCACAAATCCCAGCCGCTAGAGGATAAAAAATGGTCAATCGCTCCAATTTCACGGTCACGTTTGGTTACTTCACTGTTTGCACTACTTACATTTAAAGGTGGTGTTGTAATTTCAAGTGTTTTATCAATAATGATTCGCCAGGTTTCCTCTGGTGTACTGTTTGTTAAGCTATTTAAAAAATCAATCTCTAATGCCATTAGTTGTCCTCTTTTTCGAGGCTTAACTCAAATGTCATACCGTCAGGTAGTTTTTTAAGTAATTCTTTTAGCTGATAACCTGTTACAGAAGAAACTTTAATTGATACTTCTGACACTTGTGTTGTTGCACTAACTCCCCAGCCTTCGAGCTTACCTATTAAATTCAAAGATGATGTAGCTGGGTTACTTAAACTTATACGTCGTTTTGTTCCGCCACCAAAGATATTGCCAACTACAGGTGGTTCAGGCGAATCAAATTCTGGTTTTTTAACAACTGTTTCTAGTGGTGTAGCATCGACATTTGAATTATTCGGTACAGGTACTACAGGTATAATTTCAGGAATGGCAGTTGCCCCGCCTGTTGTGGGTACAGCAGACGGACTCAGTAAAAATATTTCGTGAAGCTGTCTACCTGTGTAAGAAAGTTTAGAACGTAATCGTAACCAAGCCGATTCTTCATTTTCAGCAGGTTGCGTTTGTAGATATTCCTGACCTCGCAGATTGATAGCAATTTTACCTTTGGCACATAAACGGATAACACGCTCTTTCATCAGTGTTTCACCGAGCCAAGGAATGCAATCACCTACAGGACGTGGTTCTTGTAATTCGCCTAGCAATTTACCTATTGATGAATTATTAGCGGCAGCTTCAAGCACTAAGTCTTCAAAATCTTCGGGGATAAATAAATCCCTTGCTAATGTTTCTTCAACTGCTTGTGGTATTTGAGAGCCTTGTACTCTTAAACTTTCAATGCTAAATACGCATTGACTAGAATCCGTGTAGCTCCATCGTTGCAATACAGCAAAACGATCAAAACGATTTTTGAGAATATCCCGCAATTCTCTTTGATAATTACTATGCAGTTTTCTGTATTCAGTACCTTGTTGATTACTCCATTCTTCTGCTTTCATAGAAGCACGAGTAAGTATCAATAAGTCACGGTCTTGGAACAGATTTAAAGAACCCGAACGAGGTAACAAAAATCGAATCGTATTACGTCGTTTTTGTAACTTTTCTTTAATCCAAAGACCAAGCCGCCCATTTAGATTATCTGGTTCTTCTGGCAAAATCAGTAAGGGTAGACGTTCGTCCCAACGGTCGGGGTGTTCTGATTCGTCAAGGGATTCCCAAGGGCTAGATAACCAAGATTTTGGTAATACAATCACACGACACGTTTTTGCTACTTCAGCTGCACCACCAATAACGTAACGTACTTCTTTTGCCAATTGCACCAAATCAGAGCCATCGGCAAAAAGTTTGTCGTTACGAGCGCACGCCATCAATTTAGCTTGTGGATTTTCATCTTCTCTAAAGACAAGGCGAGTACCTTCTCGATGTAAATTAAAACTATTTTCGATGATGGTTGATAACTCGACCTGAAATAGATTGTTATCAATCTTATTACTTTTTGTAATGTCTGCTTGGAGTGCTGTAGGTTCTGCACCTGCTAGATTGCCGACAGCTATTGAACGTAGCCATAATGCACCAAAAAGTTCCTGTAAATGAGGGATTTCTGTTGCATAGTTAGGTACGGCTTCTTGAACCGATATGATATTGCGTAATGCTTTTTCACGAATTGAACGGTGCTGTTGATTTGAAACAGAATCTAACAATGTACCAATACCTGATTCGTCATCGTCTAAACAAAAATCCGCAGCTGTTAAAATCGGACTTTTATCGCCTCGACCTTTAAATAAGTTGGCTAAAATTCGGATAAGGTCACGAGTTTCTTGTGCGTCCGTAGCTACTAAAACTTGGTCTTCAAGTAATTGCAATAAATGAGGTGCATACGGAAATGAATCTACAAATTCTTTGCGTTTACGTTCTTGTTCTGATGTTGGTATATTAAGCAAACGAAAATACTCGTTAATATGAACAGAGAGTAATGATTCAATACTGTCAGTTGATATTTGTAAGCGATTTGTAAATAAACGATGCAACAGCATTCGGCGACGGTCTTGTTGAATACGTTCAGGGTTGCCACCAGCTTTGAAATCAATTTGAACAGGATTGACACGATGGATTTGCTGATATGCGTCTGTATCACCATTTCTAACAGAAACAACTAAAACAAGTAATTCAGGGTGTTCTTTAGCGATTTCAGAAAGAATTTGAATAAAATTAAACGCCCAATTTTTTAATGGCGATTGTTTAGTGTTAGTTAGTCCATCGTACCATGTCTGAAATTCGTCTAAGAGCAACATTGTTGGCTGATTCTGTAGCAGCTCAATAATAAGTTTATCTGAAGGAATATCAGTTTTAGCTTCGCCCATTCCCTCCCATTTACCCTTGATATAAGTACCGTTTGGATGGTTCTCAAACAACAAATCCCATAAAAATTTATAGCGTTGCCGATGCAAACTTTCGCCTATAACTAACATTCCGCTGCGTAATGGAATACTGGCAATATTTAGTTCTTCTAAAGTTTCCGACCAAGAATTTAACCATGCACTTGTTGAAATTGGATCGTGTACGGCATGATAAAGCGTTGCCATTAAATGAGATTTCCCTAACCCTCTCTCACCTATAATTACGATAGGTCGCCCTTGGTCTGGTGCAACTGCTTCAATACCTTTCAATAAGTCATGTGTTGGATAAGTGATTTCTAAAAAATCACATGATGCAATTTGTGTTGCACCTGTTGATGTATCATTAGAAAGCTCAATAGCAGTGCCTTTAAGGCGTTTTCCTCTAAATTCTTCGCGTAAAGTTAAACCAAGCATTAGTTCCATCCCTTGTTAATCATCAATTTCATTTTTAGAAGATTGCTGCTTTATCCAATTATCTATGTCCGCATGACTAAAACGCCACATACCGCCAACTTTGAATGCGGGTATTTTTTTATCCGTAGCCAATCTATAAATTGTTCTATCTGTTACTTTCAGATATTTGGCAACTTGTTTTAGTGTGAGAATTTCTGATTCACTGCCAGAATTTAACATAATTGAATACCAAATTTTTTAAGAAAATTAACTTCATTATTTTGCAAATAATGATACAAAAGTGCATAATTTTCAATTATATTCAATCATACGTTTGCCTAACGCTTATCAATTTAAGGTAAAAACATGATGGATTATCCTAATCGTAAAGAATTAGGAACACCGTTTAAACAATTCAGTTTTTTGTGCGTGAAAAATTTTTCTGTAGTTTTACGCTCTTTTACTCAGTTTCTTTGTAATTTTGTTAGGAGATAATTGTGATTAGTAGTGAATTTGTAGTTGACCAAAATGTTGCACCTAATTTAGCATCGTTTGATGTTTCTGCTTATGAGGAAGCCCGTTTAATTATCGATAAATGGGATTTCAGTTTGATGCGTGAAAAAATGCAAGAACCATCTCATGCGGGATGGACTATTGAAAGAATCGATGCAGCGATTGCAGATTACAAACGCTACATGGCAATAACTAAAGCATTAGGTGGTTATCAACTTGTTCCAAATGGTGAGATTGACCGAATTTGGCATGAACATATTTTAGACACAAGGCAGTATTCAAAAGATTGTTTAGAACTTTTCGGGGGGTTTTTACATCACTATCCGTATTTTGGAATGCGTGGTGAATCAGATAAATCTCAATGGGAAGATACGACAAATGTGTCCAGCGATTTGTGGAATAAACTTTTTGGTGAATCACTTTATAGCGACAAAAGTTCAGCAATGAAATGTCCGCAGGCTTGTCCAGGTGTTAACACGATTAGCGTAACACTTAGTGAAAAATCTCCAATGAAATGTCCTCAAGCATGTCCAGGCATTGAAGCAAACAGCATCCAGTTTGTCGAAAAATCTCCAATGAAATGTCCTCAAGCATGTCCAGGAATTAGTAATTCAATCGATTATGACTACGCTTTTTTGAAAAGCGCGTAATTTTCATTTTTAAATTAGCTTTCTTGAATGTTAACAAGAGAGCTAATTTTTGAAAAAATCAAATCAATGATAATTCAATGTGACGCAAGTTTTTTACAAGAAATTTTTAACCAACCTAAATTATTACTAGAGAATTATTTAAAAATTGACTGTGATAACTTGTTACAACTGTTTCAAAAAGTTGATGAAAATAACGATATTTTAATTATTGGCGGATTGAATAAATTAGAAAATGACGATCTTAAATTTTTTGTCGAAAAAATTTTAAACAGAACACTTTTTGTTTCTAGTCGTGAAGAAGTCGCACAAATTGAGTTTTTCAAAGTAGAGCCATTTTTAGAAATAAATTGGAAAACATTATCTGAAACTTCTAGGGTTGGTGGATTTCATACTGATTTTTGGGCTTCTCCCATTCCACCGCGATTTATTTTACTTCAATGTTTGAGTACAGACCCTAAACATCCTCATTACGGAAGAAATCAGTACGTTCCAATGAATTCGTTTTATCAAAAAATCGAAAATATTTTTGGAACAAAAAGCTCAGAAATCTTGCAGGATACTAAGTTTTATTACGCTTGCCATAAGGGAAATTATCATCAATTTGATAATGGTCAAACAGCCAGATTTCATGAATTTTTAGCAAATGATAGGACAGGATTTGATGATTTTTCATTGTTATCTGTCATTCGAGACGTTGCGTTATCAGTTTGTGAAGATTTTGTTTTAAATAAAAATGAGTTAGTTATTTTTAATAATCATCGTGGGTTACACCGTAGAGGCGAAGCATCTATAAAATTTGAAACAAAAGATTTATATCAAAGCAGACATTTAAACACCCTTCGATTTTATTAAATGAGCAAAATTTTACTAACATTAAATTATGGAGAAAGAATTTAACGCTTCGACCTTTCAATCACCCGCTTCACTTGTAACGCCTGCCATTGTTGACTGCCATTCGGCGTAGGCAAACCCAACCCTGTTAATGTTTGAGCAATTTTGTAACAGGTATCACCCTGACGGTAATAATCCATCACCACCTTTTCATATTTAGCATTTCGTAGCAGTGCATTATTTTTAGTGGTCTCAGCTGCTTTCTGTCTGTTCTCAACCGTCAATGTTTTCAAATTTCCTAGTGATTCACCTCTAGCACGTTTAGCTGCCAACGCCGCTTTAGTACGTTGAGAAATTAACGAGCGTTCCTTTTCTGCCAGTGAAGCGTAGATGTGTAGTTGAAACGGGTCAACGTCCATGCCTAATTGCGTCACATAAAAAGGCACTCCAAATTTCATCAAGCCTGAAATCGCATGAACATCACGCGATAACCTGTCGAGTTTGCTGACAATCAAAATACAGTTTTCTTTTTTGCACCGTTCCAATGCTGACGTTAAAACCTTGCGTGAGCTGATGTCATCTTTCCCACTTTGCACTTCGATAGCCGTATCCATCAACTCAATGTCATTGATTTCACAAAACCTTTCGATGTCACGTTGTTGCGCTTCCAGTCCTAAACCTGATTTTCCCTGCATTTTGGAACTGACCCGAATGTAACCAATCGCTTGTTTATCCATTTTTATCACGTCAAAAATCTAATTTTAACACACGACTATACAAAGCTGAACGGACGTTCAGCTCTGTATATAAACAGTAAATACGCTAATTTCAGCCGCATATATATAAAGGAGTAAAACTATTTTCCAACAAACTTAAACAAAAGGTCGGAAAGATACCGTGTTAAAAGTCAAGAAACCTGAGCATAATTTTCTTGGTATGGTTGACGTGTTTTAAGAACCCCAAAACATAATTGAACTAATTTTTTCATAGCGGCACATAACGCAGAACGTTTTGATTTTCCACGTTCTAATAACCTAAGATATAAGGATTTAACGTGCGGATTATAACGAGTGGCGGAAATCGCAGCCATGTAGAGAATCGCTCTCATGTGTGGCGGACCCGCTTTTGAAATACAAGAGCGTCCCAAAACCGAGGAACCTGATTGACGCTGAACAGGCACTAAACCCAGATAAGCCGTGAGTTTGTCGGCATCTTCAAAATGGTGGTTATGAACGATTGCCAATAAATGATTACTGACTTGTGGACCAACTGCTGGAATGCTTTGAAGTAATTCTAAATCTTCTTTGAAATTCGCGTGACTGTTGGTGTGTTCATCAATATCTGTTTGAATTTTAGCAAGTTGTTCATTTAAAAATTGAATTGAATCAGTGATAGATTTGCGACACAAAGTTGGTGTATCAGTTGAGTCTGCTTTTTCTAGGCGATTCTTTTCTCGAAGAAGGTCATGTGAAATTGCTTCACGACGTTTGAGTAATGCTTGTAGTGTTCGAGCTTCTTGCGTAGGTGGAATCCATATTTGAGGCTGAACTAAAGCACCATAACGCGCAAGAACAAAACTATCCATATCGTCGGTTTTATTACGAATAGCAAGCCCAAAAGCAAAACTGCGTACTTGTGCGGGATTGACGATAGAAACCAGAACACCTGCATCATGCAGTGCTTGTGCCGCTCGTTCATGATATACGCCTGTTCCTTCTAAAATGGCGTGTAATTGGTCGTTTGGGACGTGCTGCTTGTTTGTCCAAACTAACAGATCAGAAATTCCTGTTTTGGAATTTATAACGACTTTCGCTTTACGTTTGTTGTTTGTGACATCCATTAACAAACTGCAATCCAATTTCGCTTTTGAAACATCGATTCCGATATAAAACATGACTAATCCTCATCACAATAAAGTTACCAACTTAACCCACTTGCCTTGTAAATTCAGGGTCGAACCCTATGCTACCGTTCAGTGTTTGCGCTGGCTAAAATGCAAGAAAGAAGGCTTAATCTTTCGAACAAGCTCAAAGGCTTTAGTCCCACAAGAAGCTCATTCTTTCTTGAGTGATGGTAGCTTGCCATCGGTATTAAAGATACAAGTCCCATAGCCAACCTTAAATCAAGGGGGTGGGCTAAAAACTTCATCAAAGTATCACGAACAAGGTGAGATTATCTATCCCGATTTGGCAGAATCAAATCGCAAGTGCAATTTATTTACAGCTGAATTTTCAAAATGACATAACCTGTCGTCACCGCGTGTTATTGTTTTTATCATTCTTTCAAATTTATTGAAAATCACTATGACAAAAACCACTGAACATGATAAAACCGCCGTTCGCTTAACTGAAATTTTGAAAAAGTTTAACGAAGGCGAAAAGCTAGACCCCAAAGAACTTGCACTAGAATTCAACGTCACCGTTCGCACTATTCAACGCGATTTGCTTGAACGCTTCGCTTACTTACCGCTTCGCAAAGATGGCAATTTGTTTTATCTCGAATCCTTTTATTTAGGCAAACTTAATTTAAAAGACGTTGAACGTTTCGCCTGTTTATCAGGAGTCAAAGCGTTATTTCCAAAATTAAAAGATGATTTTTTAAGAGAACTTTTCGATTCACGCATTTCACAAGCCTATTTGGTCAAAGGGCATCATTACGAAGATTTATCTAAAAAAAGCCACGAATTTAAACAACTCGAACAAGCGATTTTGCAACATCGCATCGTGCAATTTGAATACAAAGAAAAAGTTTATCGTGCCGAACCTTATAAACTCGTGAATCACAAAGCAATCTGGTATCTTGCGGCAAAAGGAGATAGCGTGTTGAAAGCCTTTTGTTTTACCCAACTCAAAGGGATTGTAATTGAAAGTGAAACGTTTTTGCCTGACGCAACCACGCATCAAATTATCGAACAAGAAGACAGCATTTGGTTTGCCGAAAATAAACGTGAAGTAGTTTTGAAAATAGATAGTTCTGTCGCGCAGTATTTCAAACGCCGCGATTTATTACCAAACCAACAAATCGACAAAACCTTGGAAGATGGCAGTTTAATTGTATCGTCACGGATTGCTCACGATCATCAAATTTTGCCTCTGATTCGATATTGGTTGCCAAATGTACAAGTGATTAGTCCGAATGAATTGCGTCACACGTTGTTTCAAGGTTTGCGCGATTATTTAGATAATGATGAATAATTATTTTCAGGATGACATAACCTGTCATCGGTGTGGTTTATATTGAAATCTCTTAAATCTAAAGGAAGTTTTTATGAAAAAATTATTAGTTCCATTTTTAGTATTTTCAATTAGTGGCTTAACAGGTTGTGCCAGTATGTTTCAAGGCACAAGTCAAAACATTACTATCGCAACCATCAACGATAAAAATGCGATCCAAACACGTTGCAACATCAAAAACGAAGAAGGCGCGTGGACAGCTGCACCAAACTCAGCAGTTAGCGTTCACAGAGATGGCAATAACATGGAAATTCAATGTGAAAACGATTTACAGAATGGTTTAAGTAATGCCGAACCAGATTTTAACGGTGGTTATTTAGGTTTAGATTTATTGCTAGACTTGTGTATCATTTCTTGTATTGTGGATGGCGCGAATAACGCTTTTTATCAATATCCCGCGTTTATTACTGTTCCGATGACTGAAAAAAATACTCGCTAACGGTAAAAACGAATTCCTATCTGATTTGGAAACTCAAATCAACTTTTTTAATTTTTAATGAGAAAACTTTATGAATGCACAAGTTTTAACACCTGCAAAAGCGAATTTGAAATTGACTTTATTGAACGCCGAAGCAGAATCTGTTTCAGGTAGTGATCTTTATTTATGGCTTATTGAAAGTGGGTTATCGAGTGAAGTTGCAATTAGATTAAAAAATCTGGTTGATGTTACAGAAAAAGTTGCTGATAGAGTTATTAGTGTTGGCAAAATTATTCTTTTTAAAATCGTTGAATTCATTAAAGCACATCCGAATTTAGCAATTGGTATTGCTGTAGGTGCTGCAATTGGCGCATTAGTTTATATGATTCCATTTTTTGGAGCTTTTTTAGCACCAATTGCAATGGCAATTTCAGTAAGTATTGGTGCAGTTGCTGGTCATCGACTTGATAAAATGGAAAAAGGGCAAATCGTCAACATCAGTGATGATTTAATCGCAATCGGTCAAGACGTTATCGAGATAGCAAAAGAATTTTTTAGACTGCTTGCTGATATTTTCAATGCGGTATTTGACGAGCAACTTTTAGTTAAGGTGGCATAAATGACGACTAATTCAAAAGCAACAAAAGAGCAACTTCTGAAAATGATTGACCAGTTGCAAAAAAATCCCGAAGACAAAGTTCGTCTTTTAGGCGATACAGGAATCACAATTGTTGGTGCAGGATTAGGAGCGGCAGCCGCTGGAACTGTAGCGAGCGCAGCAGGAGCAACATCAATTTTTGGACTTACAACGGCGGCAAGTTGGTTTGGTGTGACAGCCGTTGCAGCAACCCCTGTTGGTTGGGTAATTGGTTGTGCAGCCGTTGCAGGCGCAGCAGCTTATGGTGTGTCTCGATTAGTGCGTGACGGTGGATTAGCGGAAGGTCGCAAACAAGAGCTGTTGCAGCAATATCATGAAGCGGCTAACAATATGGCTGCGAAAGAAAGAGCAGGCAGTATTACTGAAAAAGATAAAACAGCGTTCATTATCGCCATTCGTGAGTTGATTGATAAAGACGTAATTGCGCCTGAAGAAGCCACTGACTTAATTGAACACGTCGAACAAGGGCGTATTCCACTTTCTCAAGCGTTTTCTATGATTGAAAGTTTGCTGGCAGAATTACCATCAGTAGAAGTTAAAAAATCACTTTCCAAAGAGCAGATTAAAGAAATCGAATATCTTGAAAAAGCACATAAAGATGGTTTTTTATCCGACGCTGATTTTGAAAAAAGAGTTAGTGACATAATGGCTCAAGCAGTCGTAAAAGAAGGATTTTTAGCAGATGTAAATTTTGAAAAAACGGCTGGTGATATATCAAATGCTGTAAGCGAAAAAGCTACAGTAGCGTTGGATTTATTCAAGGATGCGAAAAAAGGCATTTTTAATCGATTGAAAAATTAAGGATTGATATGAGAAAGTTACTGTTATTACTTATTTTTGCTTTTCCAATGGTTTCATATTCAGCGGCAAATCTTGGAAATGGCGAATCGTGTTTAAGAGATGGCGAGTGTATTTCAGGTGAATGCAAACACTTTCGGTGCGAAGTTCGAGTAAAACCGAAAGGTGATTTGGGTGACAGATGTATCTTTGATGGTGATTGCAAATCTGATGAATGCAAAAAATACAGATGTGAAGTTAATGAAAGGTAAAATCATCTTTTAAATTGGCATTATGGGGTGAATTAGTCGCCATGTAATTTTTGTACCTCCAAAAGCTAAATCTATGAAATTCACTATTTTAACCTGTTTAATTATTTTCACTGTATCGGTAAATGCCGCTGATAAACGTATTTATTCAACCGATGCAATTGGTAATCGTCAATACGATAAACCGTCTTACACCATTACGGATAATGGACGGATTTATGAAACGGATACAATTGGCAACAGGCGTTACGACAAACAAAGTTATCGAATTGAAGGTAATAAAATTGTACCAACTGACAGCATTGGCAATCGTCAGTATGATAAGCCTAATTTTGAAATCAAATAACGCGCTCATCCATGATTTTGTCTTATGGACAAACAACAAGCCAATATGAATGGGTAATGTTGGTACAAGGTGAGGAGAAAATAGAAAATATACTTTGAAGATGAAATGCCTTCAATGAATCTAACCCACCCCGAGAATTAACCCCTTTTTCACAAATGAGGATGCAAAACTATGAGAGGCTATTTAACCCCTAATCGGTTAGACCTAACAGTCAGACAAAATCGTCAGTATTTCTACAGCCAATGCGGTTTATGCCAGCAACTCAAAGAAGACTTCGGTAGTTTCACTAGATTTTTAGTAAATCGTGACGCGCTTTTATTGCAATTGTTAGTGGAAGCATTACAAGAAAATCCTCCAATAACACAACAAATCCGTTGTGGAGTGAAACCATTTTTACATCCAGCACACGCTAATCCGATTGCCGCTAAATTTGCTTCAGCCGTGACAATTTTAATGGTTAGTGGAAAATTACAAGACACTATTTATGATGGTAATTTTGTTTATGCACTTGGTTCAAAAGTAAGTTTGTTGATTAACCAAAGAAAAATCAAACAAGCTGAACAAGCATTATCAGAGTTAGGTTTTGATGCACAGCAGATTTACGATTTACTTATCCAACAGCAGCAGGTTGAAAACTTACCAGATGTTAATTTGGAAAAAGCCGCACAACCAACTGGTAAGGGTTTAGGATTGTTATTTGCACATATTGCTGTTTTAGTTAATCGCCCTGAATTAAAAGATTCTTTGCAGAAATTAGGAGAGAATTTAGGTAGATTTATTTATGTTTTAGACGCTCGAGAGGATTTAAAAACAGATATAAAAAATCATCAGTTCAATCCATTAAAGCCTGAATATGAAAAAACTCAATCGGTTGATCTGGTTATTGAACATAATAATGATTGGATTGAAAAACAATTAACTGAAATAAATCGCTGTTTTCAGGCTTTAAATGGAAGTTTATTTCGGCATCAAGAAATCTTAGAAAATTTATTCACTCTAGGATTAAATAAAACAAAAACAATAACATCAAAAACAAAAAATAATTATATTCTTTCTGCTCCTTTGATTTTATTAACTCAGCTTGGTTGTTCTGATGATTGTTGTAACTCAGAAAAACCTGATAGCTTCAAAGGTGGTAAAGATAATTGTTGCACGAATAATTGTTTTACAAAATCATACGATGTTTGCGTTGAATTATGGAAATGTACCGATAGCTTACATGGATGTCTAAGAGATGATAATGGTTGCATACATTGTTGTTGATAGTTTCCATCAATGAAAATTATGAGTTCTTTGATGTATAAATCTTTTCAGTAGAATTAAATATATCAGTAACACTACTACTTTGTTTTAAACAAACCTTACCAAACGTTTATTGATGGCACTAACAAAATACTATTACAAAATAAAATTGTTCAACAAAAGAAGAATAATCAATCAGGAATTGTTAAAAGTTTCTGAGCAATTTTATATGCCACAAGAACTGCACCCTTATTATAGAAGTGCAGTAAGTAACGGTAAGCGTTTTCGTCCTCTATTGCTCCTAATGACACATGAGTTATTTGGCGGTACATGGCGTGACGCTTTGCCTTTAGCTTGTGCAATAGAATTGCTGCATAAGGCTTCATTGGTTCACGATGATTTAGTTGATGGTGATGGATTAAGACGTGGGAAAGAAGCCTTTTGGAAAACTCATGGCGAAAAGCAAGCAGTTATTATCGGGGATGTTTTAATTGGATTATCCTTGCAATTAGTTAATCAATGGGGAGCTGATACACGGAATTATTTGATTAACCAGAAAATTATTTCTACCTTTTCAAAATCATTAACGCATACTGCATTAGGGGAATCATTAGATATTCATTTTGAAACAGTTTCAAATGTCAGTACGCAATCTGCTATTGAAATGACTTTGTTGAAAAGTGGAAGTTTAATTGCCGCTAGTATGAAGTTAGGTGCAATTTCAGCTAATGCGGATGAAAACTCAATTAACAACATAGCTCAACTAGGTGAACATTTGGGCGTTGTGTTTCAAATTATGAATGATGTTAATAGCCTTACAGGAATTGATAAAGATTCAAAGGGAGATTATCAAAATGATTTTTCTAATCACAAGAAAAACTTAGTAACCGTAATTTTAAAACAGCAGGGCGTATTACCAGAACAGATTAACCAACTTTCAAAAAATGAGTTAGAGCAATTACTTAAACCTGTCATGCAAGAAATTGAACTCAGAAAACAGAAATCATCAAAAATTATTCACGATTTACCCAAAGGCGAAATAACGAATCTATTTATGAAATTACTAAATGAACTCACGGAAAAATGGTACTGGAATAAATAAATCAGCGCATCTTTGGGGTTGTATAGCACATCTATAAAGGTTTGATATTTGCAACCTATTATCCCGATTTAACGTGAGGCTTTTAAAGCATTGGCAATCATAGGGCAGAACATATTTTGTAAGGCAATTTAACATGGGGGAATAATGAAAAAAAACGAAGCGGCTTTTGAAGTTTTGATATTACAAGCAGAAACAGCGAATTTCGATAAAGTAGACACAATGGCATATTTTTCCAACAAAGACATACCGTTGGAGGTTTTAACTCGTCTGGATTATTTGTTCGACAAGTCAGTTGAAATGGGGGGGCAGGTAGTTAATGTTGGAAAAATTGTACTGATGAAACTGATAAAGTTTATTTGTGATAACCCAAGTATGGCTTTTGGTGTAGCAATTGGAGTGGGATTAGGAGTTTTAGTAAATATGATCCCCTTTATAGGAGCATTTATTTCACCTATAGTTACTATTCTTGCAGCTACTTATGGTGCATTAAGAGGACATCGATTAGATAAAGTAATGCGTGGTGAATATATTGGTGACAGCTTGATGGAAGATGCTATAACAATCGCTAAACAATTTTGGGTATTAGTTGCTGACATTTTTAACACATTGTTTTTAGATAATCCGCTTGTTGTAGATTAAATTATTATGATCAATTTATCAAAAAAAGATTACATAAAAGCATTAGAAAAATTTGAAAAGAGTGGTAGAGATAAAGTTGGCATTTTAGGCGAAATTGGACTTCAGGGATTAGGTGGAGTGGGTTCTGCAGCAGTTGTTTCTACATTACTTACAACTACGGTCACAACAACTACAACAGTTACCGCACCTGTTTTAGGTTCGACATTTTTAGGTGGATTAGTCGGAGCTAATGCAGTTGTTGCTTCGACTGCAATTGTTGCCGCTCCTGTTACTGCAATTGTAGCTGCGGGGGTTGGAGGAATGGCAGCCTCCTATTTTTTAATCAAGTTAGCTAAAGATGGTTGGAAGAATGATAAAACCCGTGTGAAATACATAAAATCATTACGAAATAAAATTGAAAATTATGACAAGGCAATTTCAGTTTCTATGGATACTAATTCCAAATTAGTAAAACTTGCTGGAATTTATGCAGTTTTACTAAAACTTGATGTAATAACAGTTGAAAAATCTCAAGCTATTTTTGATGGAATTGAAAAAGGCGTGATTGATGCCGATTTCGCAATTATAAATGCTAAAGAACTATTAGCATCTACTGACCAACAATTTTAAAAACTAACTATCAATATACATGAAATTCATTGCTAATTTAATTTTGAGTATTATAGCGGTCTATGGTGCATTGAGCTGTGGTATGCCTGACAAATATGCAATCCCATTGTTAGTTGGTTTGTTTTTTTTTGATACATTCAATAATGGTACATCAAAGAAAAAAAATCAAAATGAAGAAGATTTTAAAATTTATAAAAATAGAGATAAAAATGATGACAACTTTATCGTCTTTCATGGACAAGCACTTCAAGGTAGCACTAATTTAATTTGGCAACGTTTTTCAGTGGGAGAACAATGGATAGATTGGTTAGATACATCTATAGGAACTGCAAAAATGTTCACATACGCCGAAGCATTAGCGATAACAAGCGATTACGGCAAAGAAAATTATTGGAGGCTGCCAACCATTAAAGAATTAGAGACTATTATAAAATTGAACACTTTTTTAAAATCAAAGGTTGGTTCTCAAATTGATAATGCAGTATTTCCAAGTACTCCTGCTGATTTTTATTGGGCATCATCTGATACTATAGATAGATTAAAAATGAAAGGGGTATGCTTCAAAATCGGATTTGATCGTGAACATTCAAAATCAGGAAAGGGTTATGTGCGTTTAGTTCGTAATAGAGATAGTTCAGAAATTTCAAAGACTGATTTAAGCGTTAAAATGCAAAACATAGATACTTTGAAAGTTGACAAAAATGAAACGGAAGAAGCGTTAATAACTCAATTTTTTAACACTGGCACGATTTTGAATGAAGGCATAGAAAATTACTCCAAAACCATAAAAAGTGTTGAATTTTTAGAATTAAAAAATAGCTTTTTACAAAAAGAGTTATCTGATAATTTTTTAAACCAAGGAGCAGAACTAATTTTTGACGAGTTAAATAATTTAGCTAGATTTATTATAGGGCTTCAACAAAATGTTGATTTAAAAATTGTTGATTTGTTAAGTACAAGTATCATAGCTAATGAAAATTTCCCTCAAAAAACTAAAAATATAATACAAGATTATTCTAAAAACTTTAATAAAATACTTTTTGCAACAACTCATTTTATTGAAAATGAAAAATTTAAATCTATGGATCAAGGGATTGATAAGATTAGATTATCAAGGTTTGATAAGAACAGACTAATAGATTTATCAAATGCACAAAAAAATGTAAGTTTTTCATACGGTACGTTATCAGCTGTTATTGAAATTTACAAAATTGTTAATAACGTCATCCTAAAAGAAATTGAAGAAATAAATTATACTGAGGCAACCAAAGAACTTTTAAACAAAGATTCTTCATATTTAAAAACAGCTATTATTTTCTATGAATTAAACAATTTTGTAGTAAATTTTTTAACATCATTTCATTTTAACGGCGTAGATGATGTTAAATCTATACAAGAAGAAGTTTATCGTGATTTAGAAAAAAGTTATCAAAATGATGAAGTCTTGCGAAATCAAGTAGACCAAGGCAGTGAAAAATTGCGTGAAATAGTGTTACTTGAAATAAATCAACGTA
>CAIQZX010000073.1 GCA_903876445.1 uncultured Pseudomonadota bacterium
CCGGAAATCCGGTTTCCTCGCGCCATCATTTGGGAGTACGCAACGCGCAGGTTTCAACATTAGCGCACCGTATTATTGGAATATTGCCCCGAATTACGACGCGACTTTCAGACCCCGTTATTTAACAAAACGGGGGATTTTGCTTGCGGGTGAGTTCCGTTATTTAACCGACGAATCACAAGGTCAAACCAACATCGAAGTATTACCAAATGATTATTTGCGAAATGATAAACCACGTTATTTTGCATCGATGAAAAACACCACAAAATTCACCGACCGGATTCAAGCGAACGTTGATTTAAACTTCGTTTCAGATAAAAATTATTTTGCAGAATTAGGCAGTGCGTTGAGTATGCCGAATTTCAGTTATTTAAAAAGTCAGGCAGATGTCGGTTATTACGGTGACGAAATTAGCGCGGTCGGACGAGTTGAAAATTATCAATCCATCGATAAATCTTTGTCGAACGGTAAATTACCGTATCGGAAATTGCCGCAAATCAATGTGAATTTAAAACACGGTTTTGATCAATTGCCCGTACCGGTAAATGTAGCAATGGATAATGAATTTGTGTATTTCCAACACACTAGCCTGCAAAATGGACAACGCAGTAACATCAAACCATCGATAAGCTTGCCAATACAATCAGCAAGTGCTTACGTCACCCCAAAAATTTCGTTGCAATACACAAATTATTTTTTGAGTAATCCATTAACTGCCGGTGATTCGAGACAGATTGATCGCACTTTGCCCATTTTTTCCACAGACAGCGGCATGACATTTGAGCGGAATTTGAATTTAGGCGGTAAAGAATTTTTAAATACCATAGAGCCGCGTTTATTTTATTTATATATTCCCCGCACCAATCAAAACGATATTCCAATTTTTGATACAGCCGTTTATGACATGTGGTTTAACACGTTGTTCCGAGAAAATCGTTTCAGCGGTATCGATAGAATGCAAGACGCAAATCAAATTACGACTGCAATCACTTCGCGTCTGATTGATGAACAAACAGGCAAAGAACGCGCAAAATTTAGTTTAGGCAATATCGTTTATTTTCAAGATAGAACCGTTACGATGCCTCTGATAGATTCAAAAACGGGTGAGGTTATAAAAAATTCAGACTCTGAAACCAATCATTTTTCAAACATTATTGGCGAGTTAAGTACACGAGTTAACGACCATGTTTCGATTGATTCGGGTTTGCAATGGAATCCTCATGAAGCTGATATTAGTCGTGGTAAAGCAATTTTGCATTTAACAAATCAACCTAATGAAATTTTAAATTTAGGTTATCGTTATCGCAAAAATACTGTGCCTGATATTGCGCCTAATGTTTCAACCGGTATTTCACAAACCGATGTATCGTTTCATTATCCAGTGTATGACAATTGGTCAGCGATTGGGCGTTGGCAATACTCGTTACTTTATAACTCGACCCAAGAAAGTTTCTTGGGTATTGAAAAAGAAAATTGTTGCTGGCGATTCCGTGTAGTGGGAAGACGTTATCTTAACAACTTAAACGTTTTTGCCAGCGATGCTGACGTTCAAGGTACAAGCCAAACCGGCGTATTTTTTCAAGTCGAACTCAAAGGTTTAACGGGCATGGGTGAAAAATTAGACACTTTCTTAGAGCAAAACATTTACGGTTATCAATCGCCGAAATAAGTTTTTCAGAAATTAGTAAGTTAATCGAATGGCGGCTTTTCCAAGCCAGATTTTTAATTCGTGTAGCAATTCATCCGTTGCTTCAACGCGCCACCCATTGCCAAAACGCAAGGTGGCGCGAGCATTATCACTGTAATAATCAATCAGTATCTGCGTTTCACTTCCTTTCGCCACTTTCAAAATCTCAGTGAGTTTTTCAAATTGCATATCGACATTTTTCAAGGTAAGTTGCAAATTTTTTCTTGCATTTTCAATGGGATAAATTTTATCCACGTTTAAAATCGGAATGTTTAAATACTCATTCATATCTAATTTCCCTTCGATAATTAACAAACGGTCTTTGTAATCGGAAGTAAAAAATTGTTTATTTTCATCGTAACTTTCACGATGAGCGGCAATTTCTAAACGCGCCGTATTATCGTCAATAATCGCAAAGCCGCGTGATTTACCTTGTTTATTTTGGCGTGAACCAATATCAATCGCTAAACCCGCCACGCGAACAGATACCGATGAACGGCGATTTGGTTGTATTTCATTGATTAACTTTGCCAGTTTTTTGGGCGCAAGTTGACGTAATTCATCTTCGTATTGATCAATCGGATGTCCTGTTAAAAATAAACCTAAAATGGCTTTTTCTTCGGCAAAATGGACTTTATCTGACCATGCGGGAACTTCTGTGGCATAAGTTTTATTTTCTGTTTCTTCCTCCATTTCGTCGCTGCTAGCACCTAAGCCAAACAAATCACATTGTCCCGCAAGTTTCATTTTTGCTTGATGTTCTGCAACACGCAACGCTGTTGGCAATTCGACTAAATGTGCGGCACGATTTGAATTGAATTCATCTAACGCCCCCGCTTTAATCAAGGCTTCGGACACTCGTTTATTAAATTTTCGTAAATCAACACGCTGGCATAAATCGTACAAACCTAAAAATAAACCGTTGGTTTTGCGTTCTGTAATCATATCTAAAAGTGCGGCTTCGCCCGCGCCTTTCAATGCGCCTAACCCGTAAACCAACTCGCCGTTGTCGTTCACAGTAAATTTAAAATCTGAATAATTGATTGAGGGCGGAACGATTTTGATTTTAAGTGCGCGGCATTCTTCGATGTTAATAACGATTTTGTCGGTGTTATCCATATCCGCCGAAAGTACAGCTGCCATAAATGCGGCGGGATAATGGGCTTTGAGCCAGGCTGTTTGATAGGC
>CAIQZX010000074.1 GCA_903876445.1 uncultured Pseudomonadota bacterium
ACACAGCTGCAGGTCGATGGCATCCTGTATTTCCAGGTGACAGATGCGATGCGTGCCAGTTACGGCTCCAGCAACTACATCACCGCGATAAGGCGGTCAAGTGGCGTTGTTGTGGTCAGAACTTTTGAAATTGAAAGTGAGGCTACATTTTGCACACCGCACATTTTGCTGGAGCAACGAAGGGCGCGGCGTGGCGGCGGTGCATTGCGTAATTATGGGTTTTGGTTTGCAAGAGCCAACCAGTTGCCGATTATTTGATTATGGCGACGACATCAAAGGCGAACCCACCGAAATAAAAGCCGCTCAAATCAATCCGTATTTAGTCGATGCGCCGACGGTTTTAATTGAAAAACGTCGCAAGCCGTTAAACGCAAATGCGCCTGAAATGATTTTTGGAAGCAAGCCCACAGACGGCGGACATTTGTTATTATGTTCGGAAGAAGTTGAAAACATCCGCCAAGACCCGATTGCCGCGCAATACATTCGCCCATTTTTAGGCGCAGAAGAATTTTTAAATAATTTACCGCGCTTTTGTTTGTGGCTAAAAGACAGCACAACAGCCGACCGTACCAAATCACCAGAAATTAAAAAACGCACCGAAGCCGTTAAAAAAATGCGTTTAGCCAGCCCGAAAATTCCCACCCAAAAACTAGCCGAAACCCCGTATTTATTCGGCGAAATCCGCCAAACCGACCAGCCTTATTTGTTAATTCCTCGCGTTTCGTCAGAACAACGAAAATTCGTGCCGATTGGTTATTTTGAATCGAGCGTAATTTGTGGCGACGCTAACTTTATGTTGCCAAACGCGAGCCTTTACGAGTTTGGTTTGCTTTGTTCAACTTTTCATAACGCTTGGATGCGAACGGTTTGCGGACGATTAAAAAGTGATTATCGTTATTCAAACACGATTGTTTATAACAATTTCCCGTTCCCTGATGAAAAAAATTTAAACCAAAATGAAAATATTTTAAAAAAAGTGAAAAAAAATCAAAAAAACGCAATTTCGACCGCAGCGAGTGCGGTTTTAGAAGCGCGAATTATTGAACAAAAACGCTGTGAAGAAAAAGGACAGAAATTTTCACTTGCGATAATGTACTCGGCAAACAATATGCCCGAAGAATTATTGAAGGCGCATAAAAAATTAGATGCGGCGGTTGATTCGGCTTACAACTTCACAGGCAAAAAAGACGACGCGGCACGAGTGGCGTTTTTGTTTGAAAAATATCAGGAATTGGTTGCGCCGTTGGTGGATGTTGAGAAGGTGAAAACTAGAAAGGTGAAGAAATGAGAGTTAAAGAAGAATTTAAAAAGTCGGGTTATTTTTGGCTTCTATCTACACCAAAACGCCGAATAGTCGGAACACTTACAATTTCGGAAGGCGGCAAAATTGAACTTGAAACAATAGACGCATTACATATCAACTTGAATGATGCTTTTCACAATAATAAATTTGAACGAGCGGTTGGCATTATTGACGGCGGGGATTCGGTAACTCTTGATGATTGTTTTTATAAACACAGTTTTTATGGGACTCACTCAGTATCAAAATTTTTAATATGTGCAAATAAAATTTTTATTGGTGTGAAATACGAAGAAGGCAAGATTGCATCTTTTAATAAAGCTGTTTTTTCTATCGAAGGCATTGATGAATAACCATTTTTTAACTGAAATCGAAATTAAACAGTTCAAGTGTTTTGATTATTTCAAAGCAGAAGGTTTTAAGCGCGTTAATTTAATTGGTGGTAAAAACAATGTTGGCAAAACGGCTTTTATGGAAGCAATTTATATTCACACCAATGCAAAAACCGTTAATGCAATGCTGACTGCTGTTGCGGCAATAAAATTTGACCGTGAGAGTTTGAATAGTCTTTACGGATTTTACAATTCAACTGAACAACAAAAATTACTTGATGCAACAAAAAGTTATGCCGTTTCTTCTAATTTAGGCAATACAGAATATGACGTTGTAGAAATGGATGCTCAAAAAACCTATCACGTCAAAATAAACGAAAAATTATTGCCTATCCCAGCACGAGATTTAATCATCGCACCTGAAAATATCGCTAACGTCAGAATTATTGATAATTTTGGCTGGAGCAATGGCGGTATCAACTGGGCTTATGAAGCAATCCAAAAGCATGACCAAGAAAGTGCATTAAATCATTGGGTTCACGAATTTGACAATAATATCGACAGTTTTAAAGTCATTGGTAATGTGCCACGTTGTAAAGCCAATGGTGAATATCGTGATATTGTTGAATTTGGTGATGGTTTGCGGCATTACATTTCAATTATTTGTGGATTATATGCCTGTGAAAATGGGTATTTGTTTATTGACGAAATTGATAACGGTATTCATTACACGCAATTAGATAGATTGTGGAGATTGATTTTTGAGTTATCAGAAAAAACGAATTGCCAAATTTTTGCAGTTACACATTCAAAAGAAATGCTCGAATCATTTGCACGAGTTGCAAAAAAATTGAATGAGCAAGACATCAGTTACACGACACTTGTTAAAAATAAACAGGCTGAAATTGTCGCCGTTACTCGTGATTATGAAATGCTTTTAGACAGCATCGAACAAGAACGTGAGGTGCGCGGGTGGTAAAAATAGCGATTGTTTGCGAAGGTAAAAGCGACAAAGAATTTTTAAAGAAGGTCATCGCTCATCTTGGCTTTCCTGAAAACAACGCCAGTTTTTACACGCTTGGCGGTAAAAGTAAATTTTTTGATTTGACGAATAAAAGCTACCAAGACATAAAACTCGAAATTAAGAGCGGTCAAATCGACAACATTTTATTTGTCGTTGATGCTGACGATGAAAAAAGCGATATGAAAAACGGCGGCTATGAAAATACGCAACTGGCTTTGAATGCGCTTATTTCAGAATTAGGTTTTAACTTAATTAGCCAAACTTACATTATGTGCGACCCAATAACCAAAACTGGTTATTTAGAATCACTGATATTATCAACGATTTCAGAAAAACAAAGGAATTGCATTTCCTGTTTTTTAAATTGTTCCGAATTTAAAGAAAAAGAAAATCACAAAGCAATTTTAAATGAAATTTACAATTTAGGTTATCCAAATTCACCTTTTAATTTTAAACATCAAAACTTTAATAGCTTAAAAGAAAAATTAAAAAATATTTTTAGTAAATAAAATTTCATATGTTTTATGGTGGCAGCGTGACACGCGGTCGCACGCGGCTTGCACCACTCACACCCACGCGCCCCACTGCCAAATTTTAGACGTAACTATCCTGTGTTAGTCCGAATTATCTAAAATTTGAGCCATCGAAAAAACAGGATAATCGCGAAAAGACGTTAAAAATGATGTTAAAACGTCCCAACCTTCAAGAGCCAATACATAAAACTCTGCTCTCAAATCATTTTTAGCAATAAAACGCCATTGGTCGGGAGATAAAACACCAATTTCTTCAGCATCGTCATCAAGTTCTTCGACAAGCTCATCGTCCGAAATATCTTTAATTGCAAAAAGAGCTTTCAAGCCGCGCGACCAAATCAACTGCTGTTGCCCGAACATAGATTCCGAATATTCACGAAGAATAGGGATTAAACTCTCGTCACCCGTATCGCGGAAACAACGAAGTAAATCAAAAGGCGAAAAGCCTTTTTTAGATTTTTTAATATGCGCTTTTGTAAGCTCAGAAGAAGCGTCCCAACTTGATGACGATTCAACGCCCCATTTTGCAAAGTAATCCGCTGCAAAATCGCCATTCTGAACTTGTAGCCCGTGTTCTTCGCTAGGTTCATTAAAACCCGCTTTCACCGCGTCTACTTTCCATCGCGCATACAAGCCCGCTCTAAATGTTTCAAGAAATGCCGCATAATCTGGATTGGTCGAAACAGCGTCACCAATGAAAGGCGCATCTTTGCTATGAAGAAAAACCTCATGAACGTGCAAATGCCAACCGTTAAACTCGCCGACAGTAACCTCATAAACTTTAATCGAACCAATCACCCTAAGTCGTTTAGCTAACGATTTATACGAGCTATGTCCTTTCATTAACGAATCAGCTTTACGAAACTTGTTACGCATATCAAGCAACGAATCGTCTTTTGTATGCGGAACAGTTCGAGTAACAAAAGAAACCGAACCGCCGCCCAATTTATGAGCATCAATTGCCTGATTTACTTCTTTGCGCCGACGCTCAGTAATTTTCGCGGCACAAACTGGACAATCCCAAACAGAGCCGCAGGTTTGAAGATTTGACACAGAAAGAGAATTAAAATTGTTACTTTTATAAACCGTTAAAGATTTATTTTTATCTTGAACAACGCGGAAACACTTAGAAACTCTATGTTTAGGCACAACTTTAGCCATTGATTTTTGAAGGGAAAGGCGGTGAGAAATAATCTGACTTCTAGGCTTAACCAAGACATCTTTTTTACCTTTGCGGGTAAAAGTAGACGCTTCGCCAGTTTTATTATTGATTGAACGGAAAGATTGAAAAGTGTTGTCAACAAATTCCAAAAACTCTAAATCATTAGGATTGATTGATTTATAACGTTCCGATTGTTCAAAACGCAAAGATGCCAACATTGAAAAATTAGACGCAGCTTTAATTATCGGTTTTGATTGCCGCCTTTTAATCGCTTTCTTTTGAATTTCCTCAAAATCAAAGAAATCTTTATAAGAACGAAAGAAAGGCGCTCCAACAGGAAACGGGGAAACGTTACCGTCCCGCTGTAAAATCCAAACTGAGTTAATATCTAAATAATTTTTGTCTTTATTTTCAACGCCATGTAAAAAATCGCCTGAATTTTCGCAAGTCTTAACAAGGGCTTCGCCTATAGCTGGAATAGGCGTATTTTTGAGCCATTCACGAGCCGCATTTGCTTCTTCAACAAATTTTCTACGGTCTGGACTAAGAAAACTATCAGAATCGCACGAACACACCGAACCATGCGAAAAAATCGCACTATTTTTTGTTGTTGAATGTTGAATTTTTTTGCTAAATGGTAATGCCATCAATAAATTCCGAATCTATCAATGACTATCGTTGTGAGCTTTAAAGTAGACGATTATCTACAAAATGACTTAGAATAAAAGAAGGTTGGTCATAACCAATCAATAAATTCTTCAACAATAGTCTTTAAGGGGCTTTGTTTGGCTTGTGGTAGCCTACTGTAAAAAGTAAAAATCACATCGATAGTCCGTTAATCGAAGGTCTGTTTTGAAGCCATCCGCTAAGATAACAGTCAAAACACACCAATTAGACAATCAATAAAAAGACCCGTTTAATGATTTAATTCATTGGCGGGTTTTTTATTGCGTTAGAATTTTAACGCGAAAGAATTCTAACACATGTTTTTATTGTTACAATAGTCTAAAAATAACTATGAGGTAATAAATCAATGACAGATGAAGAAATGATAACCTTAATAAACGACAGAGCCGCCGAATATACTGGCATGGGCGGCAATTTAGTTTCTGCTGTCGGAATTTTAGTTTTAAGCAGAATCTACGGCTGGAAGGTAATGCGGTTAATATCAAGCAGAAGACAATGGAATTCTACTATTGAAATCTTCGGAGATATAAAAATATCGACACCTGAACGTGGCGAATTTGCTCGTAAATCTATTGGTTTAGAGATTGCCGACAAATTAGGAAACTATTGGTCGTTTATGAGAGGTCAAACAAATTCAAAAGAAGATTTAGACAAAAGTCGAAAAATGCTTGTAGATATTACCAAATAAAATGCGCGTTTTTTCGTTCGCTTGCGTCGCTCGCAGTCGCTCCGTGCGCTCACTCAATCACGCGCTTTGACATCCTCCCCGCCCTAAAGGGAACGGGGATTCCTGATTTAACTCAGGAGCAGGTGTGTATCACTACTACCT
>CAIQZX010000075.1 GCA_903876445.1 uncultured Pseudomonadota bacterium
AAACTCACAGTTGGTAAAAAGGTCTTCTTATGGCTGTTGGTAAAGAAATACGCACAAAGATCGGCAGTATTAAGAATACTCAAAAGATCACTCGCGCTATGGAAATGGTCGCGGCAAGTAAGATGCGTAAAACAAAAGAAAGAATGTTGGCGACACGCCCATATTCAAACAAGATCGGCAAAATTATTAAGCATCTTGCTTATGCTAACCCCGAATATAAGCATTCTTTCTTGGTTAAGCGCGAAGTAAAACGTGTCGGCGTGATTGTTATTAGTTCCGATCGTGGTTTATGCGGCGGCTTGAATTCCAATTTATTCAGAAAACTGTTAGCCCAGTTACATCAATGGGATACTGCAGGCATTGATATGGATGTTTGTACTGTTGGGACGAAGGCTTATAGTCTATTTGGTAATTTGAAAGCGAATGTAGTTGGTCATGTTGCAAAAATTGGCGATACACCACATTTAAAAGATATTATCGGCATTATCAAAATTATGCTTGATGCTTATCATGCAGGTAAAATTGACGAATTGTATGTTGTTAGTAATCAGTTTGTAAATACAATGACTCAACGCCCGATTGTTGAACAATTATTGCCAATTGTAGCGAATGATTTAGATGAGCAGTTGAGTAATCGCCATTGGGATTACATTTATGAACCCGATGCCAAAGATGTTTTAGATCATTTGTTGATGCGTTATGTTGAATCGATTGTTTATCAAGGTTTAGTTGAAAATAACGCCTGTGAACAAGCTGCTCGAATGGTTGCCATGAAAAGTGCGTCGGATAATGCCGGGAATTTGATTAAAGAGTTGCAACTAATTTACAACAAAGCTAGACAAGCCGCTATTACTCAAGAAATTTCAGAAATTGTCGCTGGAGCAGCGGCTGTTTAAGCGCGAGAATAGTAGCGTGATGCACCCAAAAGTTATTGGGTTATTTTGAGATTTTACAAAAATAATTTTCCCTACGCGAAATACGATTTTTATTAGCGTGGGGTTGTTTCGAGGACGAATTTTTATGAGCGGTAAAATTGTTCAAATTATCGGAGCGGTTGTAGACGTGGAATTCCCACGCGATGAGCTACCGAAAGTTTATGATGCCTTAGTCGTTGAGGGCAAAGGCTTGGTTTTAGAAGTACAGCAGCAATTAGGTGACGGTGTCGCTAGAACAATTGCTATGGGTACTACGGATGGTCTAAGTCGTGGTTTAGAAGTTACGAATACGAAAGCCCCAATTTCTGTTCCAGTTGGTCAAGAAACATTAGGTCGTATTATGAACGTTCTTGGCGATCCGATTGATGAAAAAGGTCCAATTGGCGAAAAAGTCAAATGGGCAATTCATCGTGAAGCTCCAAGTTACGCTGAACAAGCTGCGGCGACCGAATTACTTGAAACAGGCATTAAAGTTATCGATTTAGTTTGTCCATTCACTAAGGGTGGTAAAGTTGGGTTGTTCGGTGGTGCTGGTGTAGGCAAAACCGTTAACATGATGGAATTGATTCGTAACATCGCTATTGAGCATAGTGGCTATTCTGTATTTGCTGGTGTTGGCGAAAGAACTCGTGAAGGTAACGATTTTTATCACGAAATGACAGATTCAAACGTTATTGATAAAGTGTCTCTTGTTTATGGTCAAATGAATGAGCCACCAGGAAACCGTTTGCGTGTAGCGTTGACTGGATTAACAATGGCAGAATACTTTCGTGACGAAGGTCGTGACGTTCTATTCTTCGTTGATAACATTTATCGTTATACGCTTGCTGGTACTGAAGTATCGGCGTTATTAGGTCGTATGCCTTCTGCGGTAGGTTATCAACCTACACTTGCTGAAGAAATGGGTGTGTTGCAGGAACGCATCACATCAACAAAGACAGGTTCGATTACATCAATTCAGGCTGTTTATGTTCCAGCGGATGATTTAACTGATCCATCACCTGCAACCACTTTCGCGCATTTGGATGCAACGGTTGTATTGTCACGTCAAATTGCAGAGTTAGGTATCTACCCAGCAATCGACCCACTTGACTCAACGAGCCGCCAACTAGATCCATTGGTAATTGGTAAAGAACATTATGATGTTGCTCGACATGTTCAAGGTACATTGCAACGTTATAAAGAATTGCGTGATATTATCGCTATCTTAGGGATGGATGAATTATCGGAAAGTGATAAATTGATTGTAGCAAGAGCGCGTAAAATTCAACGTTTCTTATCACAACCATTCTTTGTTGCTGAAGTATTCACCGGTTCGCCAGGCAAATATGTTTCGTTAAAAGATACCATTGCTGGATTCAAAGGTATTCTTGCAGGCGATTATGACTCGATTCCAGAGCAAGCATTCTATATGGTTGGTACGATTGACGAAGCGTTAGAAAAAGCCAAAACAATGAAGGCATAAGGCTTGTTGTCTACTAACTTTAAATTTTTAAGGTAATAATCATGACTATGTCAGTGCATGTAGACATCGTAAGTGCTGAGAAAGAGATTTTTTCGGGTTTGGCAGAAATGGTTTTTTGTCCTGCCGAATTAGGTGAGGTCGGTATTTCACCGCGCCACGCGCCTTTAATTACAAGACTAAATCCGGGTGAGGTTCGTGTCAAAGTAAGTAATACTGAAAGCTATCCATTTTTTATTTCGGGAGGCTTATTAGAGATTCAACCACATATCATAACGATTTTAGCAGATACTGCAATTCGCGCGAAAGACATCGACGAAGTTGCTGCAATCCAAGCTAAAGCGCGTGCCGAAGAAATTTTGGCGGATAAAAACAGTCGTGTAGATTACGCTTCGGCGGAAAAACAACTGTTCCAAGCAATTATGCAATTACGCACACTTGAAAGATTAAGAAAACGCGGCGGTTAAACGTCGGTTATCGCACTAATCTCAAAAAAGCCCGATAACGTTTGACGCTATCGGGCTTTTTTGTTTTATGGAGAAAAAAATGAATTTAACTACGGTTATTCTCGCGGCTGGTAAAGGAACTCGAATGCGTTCCCAGCTACCAAAAATTTTGCATTTTATTGGTCATAAATCATTATTACGTCATGTTTATGATTCAAGTGTGAATTTAAACAATAATGCAATTCATGTTGTCATAGGACATGGCGCAGAACAGGTTAAAAAAACGCTTGCAAATTTATCGGTGAATTGGATTGAGCAAACTCAACAACTTGGCACTGGTCACGCGGTACAGCAAGTAAGTAACCAAATTGACGATAATTCAATGGTACTTATTTTGTACGGAGACGTTCCATTATTACAGGCTGAAACGTTAAAGGCACTGCTTGGAAAAACAAACGAAAAAACACTATCGCTTTTGACGGTAAATTTAAAAAATCCGACAGGCTATGGACGAATTGTGCGTAATGATTCTGGTAAAGTGTTGCGAATTGTTGAAGAAAAAGATGCCAGTTCAACAGAAAAAATTATTGCCGAAGTAAATACGGGAATTTTAGCTGTACAAGGTGCATCTTTGAAAAAATGGTTATCACAGCTTAATAATAACAATGCACAAGGTGAATACTATTTAACAGATATTATTGCGCTAGCTGTGGAGGATGGTTTTGACATTGCGACAACTGCACCACAAAACGAAGACGAAGTTTTAGGGGTAAATGATAAATTGCAACTCGCCCATTTAGAGCGTGTTTATCAGTTACAACAAGCTCAAAACTTAATGCGGGAAGGTGTGTCATTGCGTGATCCTAAGCGTTTTGACTTACGCGGTGAAATTATCGAATTAGGGCAAGATGTGGAAATTGACGTAAATGTGATTTTTGAAGGTGAAAATCGTATTGGTAATAACGTAAAAATCGGCGCAAATTGTTCTATTAAAAATGCCACGATTGGCGATGACGTGATTATTTTAGCGAATTGCGTCATTGAAAATGCGGTCATTGGCGCAAATAGTCGCATTGGTCCTTTTGCTCGATTACGTCCCGAAACAGTGTTAGCGACTGAAACGCATATTGGCAATTTTGTCGAAATCAAAAAATCCACAATAGGGCAGGGCAGCAAAGTTAATCATTTAAGTTACATTGGCGACAGTCTCATCGGTAAAAAAGTAAACATTGGGGCAGGGACAATTACTTGTAATTATGATGGTGTTAACAAATTTCAAACTATCATTGAAGATGGTGCCTTTATTGGTTCAGATACACAATTAGTGGCTCCTGTAACCATTGGAAAAAATGCAACAATTGGCGCGGGTTCTACAATTACTAAAGACGCTCCCGATAACCAGTTAACACTCAGTCGTAGCAAACAAATGTCGATGGAAGGTTGGCAACGTCCTGTCAAAAAGGAGAAATTATAATGTGTGGCATCGTCGCGGGTATCGCGCAACGCAACGTGATTCCGATTTTATTGGAAGGCTTAAAACGATTGGAATATCGTGGTTATGATTCAGCTGGTTTAGCGGTTTTACACGAGCAAACAATTTTGCGGCATCGTACGGTCGGCAAAGTTAGTAGTTTAGAAGTGTTATTGCATGAAAATCCAACATCGGGAAATATCGGTATTGCTCATACTCGTTGGGCAACACATGGAAAACCAAGTAAAGAGAATGCCCATCCGCACATCAGTTGTAACACAGTCGCTGTTGTTCACAATGGCATTATTGAAAATCATGAGCAACTCCGTGCTGAACAACGCCAAAATCATTACGAATTCACGTCTGAAACCGACACAGAAGTCATTGTGCATGAAATTTATCATGCGCTAAAAATATCGTCAGATTTGTTGCAAGCAGTAAAAACAACTTTGCCAAAACTTGAAGGGGCGTATGCGTTAGCTATTATGTCGAGTGAGGAATCCGACACATTGATTACATGCCGAAAAGGTAGTCCACTGGTAATTGGTGTGGGGATTGGCGAGTATTTTGTTGCATCAGATGTCACTGCATTATTGCCTGTAACACAACGTTTTATATTTTTAGAAGAAGGCGATATTGCGGAAATAAAAATTGATTCGTTGATAATTTACGATTCAGAAAATAACATTGTGCAACGTCCAATCAAAGAAAGTCAGCTTAAAGCGGATGCCGTCGAAAAAGGCGAGTATCGGCATTTCATGTTAAAAGAAATTTATGAACAGCCGTTTGCTGTTTCGCAAACATTGGAAGGACGGTTTATCAATCAGCGTGTGCAAGATAGCGCGTTTGGATTTGATGCTGCGCGGATTTTCGACGGCATTAAATCCGTGCAAATTTTAGCGTGTGGCACGAGTTTTCACGCCGGTTTAGTGGCGCGTTATTGGTTCGAAGAATTAGCGCGTGTGCCATGTAACATTGAAGTTGCGAGTGAATTTCGTTATCGCCATCCCGTTTTAGCGGTTGATACACTAGTTGTGACGATTTCACAATCGGGCGAAACGGCGGACACGTTAGCAGCATTAAAAGAAGCGAAACGTTTGGGTGCGAAACACACGCTGGCAATTTGCAATGTACCAGAAAGTTCGCTTGTTCGTGAATCAGATTTAGTCTTACTCACTCGTGCTGGTCCCGAAATTGGTGTCGCTTCAACGAAGGCGTTTACCACGCAATTAGTGTCGTTAATGTTATTAGTTTTGGCGATTGGGCGACGATTTGAACTTAACGAAATGTTGGAAAAACACATTACGACAGAATTGTTCAAGCTACCACGCCAAATGGAACAAGTATTACAACTTGATAAAGAAATTGAAATTTTGGCGGAGCGTTTTGCCGAAAAACATCACGCGCTATTTTTGGGGCGTGGATCGCATTATCCGATTGCGATGGAAGGCGCGTTGAAGCTGAAAGAAATTTCCTATATTCACGCGGAGGCTTATCCTGCTGGCGAATTGAAACATGGACCACTTGCTTTAATTGATGCCGATATGCCTGTTATTACAGTTGCCCCGAATAATAGTTTGCTCGAAAAACTGAAATCAAATATGCAGGAAGTTTCAGCACGAGGAGGGCAGTTAATTGTATTTATGGATGAAACTTTATTACCAACGCCCGATGAAAATGTACAAATCATCAAAGTTCCGCAAGTAGATAATCAAATTTCACCGATACTTTATACGTTACCATTGCAGTTATTGTCATATCACGTTGCGGTTTTAAAAGGAACGGATGTTGATCAACCACGCAATTTGGCAAAATCTGTCACGGTCGAATAAATTTTTACAAAAAAAAGCCCGTTTAAAACGGGCTTTTTTTTAAAGTTTTTTATCTTGATTTCTGGATTATTTTTAATAATTTTTGACCCGTTTCAATTGCTATTTGAACAAGTGATTTACTCAAATCAAACAAATACACAATAATTTCTGTGACTGTCATGCCTTTGAACTTACGCGCTAACATTGGTGCAACCAAAATACCTAACGCTAAGCCAATAACGGTCGTGCCTGAAAAATCATTATCTTCTTCAACAACAATGGGTTTTGTGGTGGTAACTGGTGGCTGTTCAACAGGTTCAGGCAAGTTAGCTTCTTCGTGTGCTTTTGCGAGTAATTCGGGTAACGTAATTTTGTAATCGTCCTGTACGATATTCGCCGTTACATTTGGAATACTTGGTAAATCACCGTCACCTTTACCCACTTTTAGTTGGGCTTTCATGCCCTTTTCCATGTGTTGTGCGATGTCACAATGTACCAAATAAGTTTTATCGCCAGGTGGTAGAATCAGTGTCCCAGAAATTTTTGCAGGTCCTGAAACTTCTAAGTGAAACATCCCCTTTGGATATAAATACTTAGGCAATCCGTGCATCATCCATTGATGGCGCACGTTATCATCATTGATAAAATGAACGGTAAGTTTCGTACAAGGCTTAAATTGAAATTCCTGTGTATCAAAAGCGAACATTCTACCTGGGAATTTTTCAGCATATTTATGACCCGCATGAACTGTAATTTCTTTGGTTTCAGCTACCTTTTCACAACCTCCTGGAAGCGTGTCGGGATTATTCCCCATCACCATACCGCCCGCCATATCCATCAAATGCCCGTCACCATGATTCATAAGCATTCCAGCATCATGGTCTTGATAGTCTTGAGCAAACACTGGTAGCGAAATCAACGCCGAAAATACACTTACCGATACAAATTTCATCATTATTTTATTGCCTCGTAATAAAAAAACATCCCTGTTTAAAATGCCGATTTAGTCTTTCAATTTACCCAACATACCATCTACAGCACGTTTAAAGCCTGCATTTGATAAATACACAATATACAAACCTGCGAATGCGAAGAATCCGTATAAGAACATTTCATTTCTGGTTGCAGATTGACCTTTACCTGCTTGGAAGCTCATGTGAGCATCTAAACGGTCGCCTTCGCCAGCATCAGGAACGAGTGTAATGTGAATAAGATACTTGCCTGCTTCTTCTACGCCTTCAGGCAACGATAGCATGACTGTACCTGATTTATGTTTTGCTGCTTCTTGGAAAAAAACTCGTTTGCCTTCTGGTTCTTTTGTTACTTCAAATTCAACCGCCATGTTGCGATATTTCATGTCTTGGTAATCAAAAACCAATTGTGTTAGCGTACCCGTGCTTGGAATGTTGCCGCAGAAATCTTCAGCTGGAAAGGCTTTAGGCTGATAAGCCGTGTAGTGAATCCAATGAGTCGGTTGTAATTCAAATTTACATTGATCTGTGTCTGTACCCGCTGCGCCACCATGCGCCCAAAGTGCCGATGAGAAAAGTAACGCGGTTAAACCGAGTGACGCTTTCTTTATAAATTGTTTCATGCTCATAAATCCTCTCTACCTAATGGAATAGTTATTATTTTGGTAAATGCTATTTAATCAAATTCATAGCATAAGCTAACTTTAACACGCCAATATGCACAAATAAAGTCACACCGGCTTATAAATTACCTATAAATGAAAAGGAGTGAACTACGTCACGCATTATTGCTATCTGCCCTTAATTTTCGTAGACTTGCGAGAATTTTTCTTTTTACTTGGAGTTCTATCGCATGGCATCGTTGACCGCTACGCCCGCTTGGGCAGCATTGCAAAATCATTATGACGAAATTCGTAATCAAAGTTTGGTCGAAAGTTTCAAAAATGACCCAAAACGTCATGAAAAATTTTCACTGACGCTCAATGACATTTTGTTTGATTATTCCAAAAACAGAATCAACGATGATACCTTACCGTTATTGATTAACTTGGCAAAGCAAGCGCAATTAGAAGCGAAAATTAACGCAATGTTTTCCGGTGAGAAAATCAATATTACTGAACATCGCGCGGTTCTACATACGGCATTGCGTAATCGGAGTAACACGCCAGTTTTTGTTGATAATGTAGATGTTATGCCGCAAATCAACGCTTCGCTTAAGAAAATGCGTGAATTTTGTCAGCGTGTGCGTTCTGGAGAATGGAAAGGCTATACAGGCAAATCAATTACTGACATTGTTAATATCGGCATTGGTGGATCAGATTTAGGACCCAAAATGGTGACAGCGGCGTTGCATCCTTATTCTACAGCCGCTTTAAAAGTACATTTTGTGTCGAACGTAGATCAAACGGATTTAGTTGAAGCATTAGAAAAGTTGTCACCAGAAACGACATTATTTTTAATTGGTTCGAAAACATTCACGACACAGGAAACATTGACTAATGCAAATTCAGCGCGAGCTTGGTTATTAGAAAATGCGCCTGATGTATCAGCAATCGCCAAACATTTTGTTGCTTTATCAACAAATGAAAAAGAAGTAGGTGCATTTGGTATCGATACAAACAATATGTTTGAATTTTGGAATTGGGTCGGTGGACGTTATTCACTTTGTTCTGCGATTGGATTATCGATTGCTTTGTATATTGGAATGGATAATTTTGAAGAATTATTACAAGGCGCACACGAAGTCGATAATCATTTTAAAAACACGCCGTTTGAACAAAATATCCCTGTTATTATGGGATTGCTAGGAATTTGGTATAACAACTTTTTCGATGCAGATACTCATGCGATGCTCGCTTATGATCAATCAATGCGTTATTTTGCAGATTATTTTCAACAAGGAGATATGGAAAGTAATGGTAAAAGTACCACGATTGATGGTGAAAAAGTCGATTATAGTACAGGTCCAATTATTTGGGGACATCCTGGTACAAACGGTCAACATGCTTTTTATCAGTTAATTCATCAAGGTACAAAATTGATTCCGTGCGATTTTCTCGCGCCAGCTATCAGTCATTATAATTTACCAGAACATCATAAAATTTTGATTTCAAATTTCCTTGCTCAACCAGAAGCGTTAATGCACGGGAAAACGGTCGAAGAAGTGAAGCGTGATTTAACGGCAAAGGAATGTGAGGACAGTGTTTTAGTTGCGTCGAAGGTATTTGACGGCAATAAACCATCAAATGCGTTTTTATTCAAAAAATTAACGCCAAAAACGTTGGGTTCTTTAATTGCGCTTTATGAACATAAGATCTTTGTTCAAGGCGTGATTTGGAATATCAATTCGTTTGATCAAATGGGTGTTCAATTAGGTAAAGTGCTAGCTAAAGTTATTTTGCCTGAATTGAACAATGATGATGAGATTACCAGCCATGATTGTTCAACAAATGCGTTGATTAACGCTTATAAAAAATTAGCACACGACGCTTAATTTGCTGCGTCGTGTATTTCCTACCGGAATCGATAAGATTCTTGGTAGGAAAAAACTACAAAATGAAATGTTCGACGAGCGACTAAATCAATAAATTCGTGGTTTAGGTGGAATCATTTCAACATCATTGGTTAGTGTATATAAGTGTACGGGACGATAATCAATTCTTACATCGCTATCCTTTAACCAAATCAATGTGTGTTTTAACCAATTTTCATCGTCGCGATTTGGATAATCTTCACGCGCATGACCACCACGACTTTCAAGTCGATTTGCGGCAGCGTTAATCGCGACCGTTGCTTGCGCTAACAGGTTATCTAGTTCCAACGCTTCAACTAAATCAGTATTCCAAACCAATGAACGATCGGTTAGAGCTAAATCGACAAATGATTCCGAAATAGCTTTCATTTCGGCAACGCCTTCATCTAAAGTTGATTGGGTTCTGAAAACAGCCGCTTTGCTTTGCATTGTTTTTTGCATTGCTAAACGAATTGATGCCGTATTTTTTGAGCCATTTGCATTACGAATTCTTTCAAATCGCGCCAAAATTGTAGCGTAACATTCGGGATTTAAATCAGAATGTGGTTGATTTGGTGCAATCAACTCGGCGCAACGTAAAGCCGCTGCACGCCCAAAAACGACTAAATCTAGCAGCGAATTCGAACCTAAACGATTTGCCCCATGAACGGAAACACAAGCCGCTTCACCAATTGCCATTAAGCCTTTTACAACTTTATCTGGATTACCATTTTCTAATGTGACAACTTCTGCATGATAATTTGTCGGAATTCCACCCATGTTGTAATGGACAGTTGGTGTAACGGGCATCGGAACTTTTGTTGCATCAATGCCAGCAAAAACTTTAGCGAGTTCGACCATCGCGGGTAAGCGTTCGTGAATAATATCAACAGGTAAATGCTCCATGTGTAAATACACATGATCTTTATGTTCGCCAATACCACGACCTGCATTAAGTTCCATTGTTATGGCGCGACTGACTACATCACGCGAAGCCAAATCTTTAGCGTTTGGTGCATAACGCTCCATGAAACGTTCACCTTCGGAATTCGTTAAATAACCGCCTTCGCCACGAACACCTTCGGTAATTAAACAGCCCGCACCGTAAATGCCTGTTGGATGAAATTGAATAAATTCCATATCTTGTAAGGGCAATCCAGCGCGTAAAACCATCGCGTTACCATCACCCGTAACGGTGTGTGCAGAAGTACAAGAAAAATATGTTCTTCCATAACCACCGGTTGCTAAAATCGTAGCGTGAGCTTTGAAAAGATGTAACGAACCGTCGTCTAAACACCAGGCTATTACGCCGCGACATTCACCATTTTCCATCACTAAATCTAAAACAATATATTCAACAAAAAATTCCGCTTTGTGCTTTAACGATTGTTGATAAAGCGTGTGCAAAATGGCATGTCCCGTTTTATCTGCTGCCGCACAAGTTCGTTGCGCTTGACCTTCGCCGTAGTGCGTTGTCATACCACCAAATGCACGTTGATATATTTTGCCGTCTGCGGTGCGTGAAAATGGTACACCGTAATGTTCCAATTCGATAACCGCCGGAATTGCTTCTCGGCACATATATTCAATAGCATCTTGATCTCCAAGCCAATCGGAACCTTTTACCGTATCGTAAAAATGAAATCGCCAATCGTCTTCACCCATATTTCCTAATGCAGCACTAATTCCTCCTTGTGCAGCGACAGTATGGCTTCTAGTTGGGAAAACTTTGGTGAGGCAAGCGGTTTTTAGCCCTTTTTCAACTGTTCCTAGTGTGGCGCGTAATCCAGCCCCGCCAGCACCGATAACAATGACATCGTATTCGTGTGTAATCATTTATTCTGTATGACGAGGAGTTTCTGCTGAACGCATAAATGAAATAGGCGCGTCTTCTTCATTTTCAAAACTGACCATTTCCCAAGCATCTTTATCTTCGAGTAATTTCCGTAATAAACGATTGTTTAAACCGTGACCGGATTTATGCCCCGTGAACTCACCAATTAAACTGTGACCAAGTAAATATAAATCGCCAATTGCATCGAGAATTTTATGTTTAACGAATTCGTCTGCATAGCGCAAACCATCTTCATTTACCACTTTGTCATCATCCACTACGATGGCATTGTCTAAACTACCACCCAATGCAAGATTGTTTTTTTGTAATGTTTCAATGTCTTTCATGAAACCAAAAGTTCGCGCTCGACTGACTTCGCGTACAAATGTTGTGGAAGAGAAATCCATTGTGGCGGTTTTGACATGATTTTCAAACGCAGGATGCTCAAAATCAATCGTGAATGTTACTTTAAAACCGGCAAAAGGCTCGAATGCCGCCCATTTATCACCATCTTCAACACGAACCGCACGTTTGATTTTTAGATATTTTTTCGGGCAATCTTGTTCTTGCACGCCAGCTGATTGCAATAAAAATACAAAAGGTCCTGCGCTACCATCCATAATCGGAACTTCCGGCGCAGTGACATCGATAATCGCATTATCGATTCCTAAACCCGCAAATGCTGAAAGTAAATGTTCAACAGTTGAAATTTTAACATCGCCTGAAATTAACGTTGTAGAAAGTGTCGTTTCGCCAACATTTTCTGGTGACGCATGAATCATGACAGGAGTTTCTAAATCAACACGACGAAAATGAATGCCTGTATTTGGTTCGGCGGGATGCAACGTTAAATAAACTTGCTCGCCGGTATGTAAGCCTACGCCTGTGGCTCGAATGGTATTTTTTAAAGTGCGCTGTTTAATCATAACGGATTTGCCTATTAAAAATAACGCGCCTTGTGAGCGCGTTAGTTGGGCTTGTTTGCAGAGAAACCTGCAATACAAAAAGAGATATGGACGAAATTAGTCTGCTTGTCGTCTTAAAAACGCTGGAATATCCAAATAATCGACATCGCCACCTTGTTTTGGTTGTGCGCCAAAACGTGTTTCACGACCCTCACCGCGCACTGTTTGCGCCGAATGTTGACGCATAACAGTTGGTTTATCTAAACCATCATAATTCATTTGATTACTACCGATATGTCGAACAGTATTACTTTTTTGGATTGGCATTTTGACTTCCATTGGCGGCATTCCCATTCCTGTTGCCACAACAGTCACTTTAATCTCGTCATCTAAATCCGGGTTAATCGACATTCCGATTTTCATATTTGCGTCTTCGGATGCAAATGCAGACACGATTTCGCCGACTTCCGTGAATTCTGCCATGCTCATATCGGTCGCAGAAATGTTGACTAAAATACCGCGTGCGCCTTTCAAGTTAATATCTTCAAGTAACGGGCAAGCAATTGCTTTTTCAGCCGCTTCACGCGCACGATGTTCACCAGTTGCTGAACCCGTTCCCATAATCGCCGCTCCCATGCCAGTCATAACAGTACGAACGTCAGCAAAATCGACGTTAATCATTCCTGGGTGAACAATCAATTGTGTAATGCCTTCAACCGCATCTAATAACACATCATTAGCCGCTTTAAACGCATCAACGAGCGAAACTTTGTTACCTAAAACAGGTAATAATTTTTGGTTTGGAATAGTAATTAACGAATCAACATACCGTTCTAATTCTGCAATTCCACGTTCGGCTACTTCAAATTTCTTTTTGCCTTCAAATGCAAAAGGTTTCGTTACAACGGCAACTGTTAAAATTCCCATGCTGCGTGCAATTTCTGCAATAACCGGAATTGCGCCAGTACCTGTACCGCCACCCATTCCGGCTGTTAAAAATACCATGTCTGCGCCTTCTAAAACTTCACGAATTCGCGCTTTATTTTCTTCTGCAGCTTGACGACCTACTTCTGGATTTGTTCCTGCACCTAAACCCTTTGTTAATTCAACGCCCAATTGAATAATTGTGCCAAAGTTCAATTTGCGTAATGCTTGGGCATCCGTGTTTGCACAAATGAACTCTACGCCTTCAATGTGATTTCCAGCCATGTGACTTACAGCATTATTGCCGCCACCACCTATGCCAATAACTTTGATTACCGCGCTCTCGCTATAAGTATCAATCAATTCAAATGTGTCTTTCATGTGTAACGCTCCTTGGTTTTATATTCAGTTAAAAATGTGTGTTTTGTTAAAAAATGTTTTATTAAAAATTGCCTTGAAACCAGCTTTTTATTTTTGAAATCAACGAGCCACCACTGTCGTGATCTGCAATACGATGTAAACCTTGTTGTTGATGATGATCGCGTCCGTACATTAGCAAGCCAACACCAGTGGAATGAATTGGATTTTTCACCACTTCTGTTAAACCGCTAACATTTTGTGGACTGCCCATTCTAACTGGCATGTGAAAAATTTCTTCTGCCAATTCAACTAAGCCCCAGACTTGAGAGCTTCCACCAGTTAAAACAATCCCCGCTGCAATTTGTTCTTCATAACCAACTCGACGTAATTCAGATTGTACTAACAACATCAATTCTTCATAACGTGGTTCGATAATATCGGACAATGTTTGGCGTGAGATTTTACGAAATGGTTTGTTATCACTAATACTTGGAACTTCGATAATGTCTTCGTCATCGTTTAATAATTTCGTCATCGCACAAGCATAACGCTGTTTGATTTCTTCAGCGTTAACAGTTGGCGTGCGTAAAGCAACAGCAATATCGTTGGTAACTTGATCACCGGCAATCGGAATAACGGCAGTGTGTTTAATCGCACCTTCTATATAAACCGCAATGTCGGTTGTTCCACCACCAATATCAATGAGACAAACGCCTAATTCTTTTTCGTCATCCGTCAAAACAGAGTGACACGAAGCAAGTTGTTCTAACACAATATCATCCACGTCTAAACCGCATCGACGAATACATTTGATAATGTTTTGTGATGCGCTGACGCTACTCGTCACGATATGAACTTTTGCTTCTAAGCGAATGCCCGACATTCCAATTGGTTCTTTGATGCCTTCTTGGGTGTCGATGATAAACTCTTGCGGTAAAATATGTAACACTTTTTGATCTGCTGAAATAGCCACTGCCCGTGCCGAATCAATTACACGATCAATGTCATATTGTGTCACTTCTTTATCTTTAATCGCTACTACGCCAAGTGAATTCCGGCTGCGAATATGACTTCCAGCAATCCCCGCGAAAACAGATTTGATTTGACAACCCGCCATCAATTCTGCTTCTTCGATTGCACGCTGTATCGATTGTACCGTGGTTTCTAAATTAACAACGATGCCTTTTTTTAATCCTTTCGACGGCGTTGAGCCAAAGCCAATAACTTCGAGATGACCGTCACCTGTCAACTCACCCACAATAGCCGCGACTTTTGAAGTGCCTATATCAAGCCCGACGATTAAATTACGTTCTGTTTTTTTTGCCATGTTTTACTCTGTTTGCAGCGTGTTTTTATCTGTTTGCAGCTTGCGCGGCGGCTAAGTTTTTCCAATCTATCGGTTGTGCATCGGATTTCCATGATACGGCATAACCGTTAGGATAGCGCAAATCAACCACAGCCATTGCATTGATTTGTTCGTGTCCTAAAACATCCAATGTTTTCATAAAACGTTGTAATTTTTTTAATTGTTCATTGCGTCCGAGTAAAATTTCTAATCCTGTCGTGAGTTTAATTTTCCACGCCCAACGGTTGTTAATGCTAAATTCGGTCATACTCATTTCGTGATCTGATAACGCTGTATTTACACCTTTCATAATTTCTAGTGATTTCATTTCTTGACCTTCTACACCGTATAAAATTGGTAAATTTTCAAACGGTTCAATCTCTTTTGGTTGAATAATCTCACCTCGATTGTTTAATAAAGCCTCGTCACCCCAACGTACAAATGGGCGTTTTTCTTTAATTTTAATTGCCAACGCATCAGGCCAAACTCTGTTCACAGTCGCACTTTCAACCCAAACTAATTGTGACAAAGATTGTTGAATTTCTTGCACATTTGCATCAAAAAAGCCAACGTTAACTAGCGGCTCAAGTAATGTTTTGATTTCATCTTTGCTAATATACTGAAACGCGCCTTCGATTCGTACATATTTAATCGGCACAACTTCTTTTACAGAATAAACTAAGCTCGTGAATAACACCATAATGACAATGATTTTTGCCAAACGCATTAGTTCAACCGCACACTCGTTTCCAAGATTCGCCACACAAGTTCATTAAAATCTATTCCTGCTTGTTTTGCTGCCATCGGCACTAAGCTATGATCTGTCATGCCTGGAACAGTATTAACTTCAATCAATTGCATTTGTCCATTTTGGTCAATAAAAACATCTACTCGCGCCCAACCTTCGATACCAATAATATCACTTGCTTGCAGTGCTAATTTTTGTAAATTTTTTTCTTGTTCTGCATTCAAACCGCATGGACAGTGATATTGCGTTGTGGTTGAATTATATTTTGCCTCGTAATCGTAGAATTCACGCGGTGTTTCTAACCGAATAACCGGTAACGCTTCACCTTGTAAAATTCCTACTGTGTATTCGTCGCCCGTCACCCACGCTTCGGCATAAACCTCACAATTACACACTAAAGCTATTTCTAATGCGGTGACTAATTCTGCCCGATTTTTCGCTTTGCTCATGCCAACGCTAGAGCCTTCGAGCGATGGTTTTACGATAATCGGAAAGCCTAACGTTTCAATACACGCATCAATATCAGTTTCGGTTTTCAAAACAAACCAATTCGGTGTCGGTAAATTCGCGCCACGCCAGCATAATTTTGTCCGTAATTTATCCATTGCCAACGCAGAGGCTAAAACGCCGCTGCCTGTATAAGGCAAATCCAAAATTTCCAAAACGGCTTGTAAAACGCCATCTTCGCCACCGCGCCCGTGAATAATGTTGAAAACGCGGTCAACATCTAAATCTCTAAGCAATTCGATTACATTACCTTTGACATTAACCGCAATCACTTCAACGCCTTGAGCAACAAATGCCGCATGAACTGCCGCCCCACTTCGCAAAGAAACTTTACGTTCTGCGGAATCACCGCCCATTAAAACCGCCACCCTACCAAAATCTTCGGCACGTTCGATTTTTTGTTTTGTGTTTAATTTTTCACCCACGATACACACCTCCGTTTGTAACAAAATGCCGTGTTTTTGCGAGACTTGCGCTTGAACATAAGTAATCATTTGTTCAATATTCGCTGCCGTTGCGCCACCTGCGTTAATAATAAAATTCGCGTGTTTTTCAGAAACTTGTGCGCCACCGATTTTAAAACCTTTTAATCCCGACGCTTCAATTAAACGAGCGGCATAGTCGCCTTCTGGATTTTTAAAAACTGAACCACAACTTGGCTGATTAGTCGGTTGTGAATTAGCGCGTTTTGCAAGTAAGGCTTTTATATTTTGTTGGCTTTCGCTGGTATCGCCTTTTTGTAATTTTAATATTGTCGCTAAAAACCATTCGTTTGCTTTTAAATTAACGTGACGATAACTAATTTCAAATTGATTTACCAGTTTTGTAAAAACGTCACCGCGTCGATTAAGCATTTCAACATTTTGAACAATTTTCCATGTTTCGCCACCAAACGCGCCGGCATTCATTTTTAATGCCCCGCCCATTGTACCAGGGATACCCGCCAAAAATTCTGCGCCAATCAAACCTTGTTCGGCACAAAATTTTGCCACTAACGCACACGGTACACCTGCTTCAACGTAAATGGTTTCGTCGTCGATGCGTTCAATTTTTTTCAAACGATTTTTCGTGTTAATCACCGTGCCACGAATTCCGCCGTCACGAATCAACAAATTACTGCCTAAACCCATCCAAAACAGCGGCTCATTTTCGGGCAGATTTTGAATGAATTGAATCAAATCCGCTTTGTCAGCAGGTTGATAAAAACGTTCCGCAAGCCCGCCCACGCGCCAACTCGTATAATTCGCAAGCGGTTCGTTATAACGCATTTGTCCAGACGGTTGCATTGTGATTTAACCCGCTAAGGCTTGCGTCAATAATTGAGGTAATTGCGTCGAAAACTGCCCCACATTTCCCGCACCCATCGTTAAAATCACATCATTTTCGTGAACAATTCCCACCAATAATTTAGGCAAATCTTCCCAATGTTCGACAAAAATCGGATCAACTTGCCCTCGCAAACGTATCGCTCTACTTAATGAACGTCCGTCTGCACCTGTAATCACGCTTTCGCCCGCAGGATAAATATCCATCAAAATCAGCACGTCTACACCCGCCAAAACCTGCACGAAATCTTCAAATAAATCACGGGTTCGTGTGTAACGATGTGGCTGAAAAATAATTATCGAACGGCGTGACGGATACGCTTGTTTAAGGGCTTCCAAGGTTGCGGCAACTTCGCGTGGATGATGACCATAATCATCAATCAACGTCACAATTCCATTATGAACAGGCAAATCACCTTGAATTTGGAAGCGTCGTCCAACACCTTTGAAGGCATTTAAACTGCGTTGAATTGCCACATCATCAACGGCTAATTTCGTCGCTACGGCAATCGCTGCGAGTGCGTTCAACATATTGTGCCAACCTGGCATATTTAACGTGACTCCGAGTGGCGCGTAATCGCCACGACGGTGAACCGTGAAATGCGTGTGCATTCCTTCTTGACGAATGTTCGTCGCCCGAAAATCCGCGTCTTCATGCACACCGTAAGTCACCATCGGCTTTGACAGTGACGGCAGAATTTCACGCACGCCTTCATCATCCAAACACAAAACCGCCAGCCCATAAAAAGGCAAATGATGCAAAAATTCGACAAAGGTTTCTTTCAAACGCGAGTAACTATTTTCATACGTTTCCATGTGGTCATGGTCGATGTTGGTCACAATCGCAATCATTGGCTGCAAATACAAAAATGACGCATCACTCTCATCGGCTTCGGCAACTAAATAATTTCCTGAACCAAGTTGCGCGTTTGTGCCTGCGCTGTTCAAACGTCCGCCAATGACAAACGTGGGATCTAAACCACCTTCGGCAAGCAAACTTGCAGTTAAACTGGTGGTAGTTGTTTTACCATGCGTGCCAGCTACGGCAATTCCGAAACGAAACCGCATCAATTCTGCCAACATTTCAGCGCGGGGAATGACGGGAATCCGTTGTTGATACGCCTCGTCCACTTCGGGATTTTTACGGTCAATCGCACTCGAAACCACTACCACATCAACTTGCGTAATGTTTTCACGTTGATGCCCGATGGTGACACTGATGCCTAATTTTGTGAGGCGTTCAGTGGTCGCGCTTTCTTTGATGTCCGAGCCAGAAATCGCGTAGCCCAAATTCAACAACACTTCGGCGATACCACTCATGCCCGTGCCGCCGATGCCGACAAAATGAATGCGCTGCACCGCGCCTAAAGGACTGTTTGGGAAATTCATGCTTTCGCCTCTGAAATACAAAAATTTGCAACGGTTTCGGTTGCGTTTAAATAAGCTAATGTTGCTGAAATGGCGCGACGTTCGGGCAAATTTTTACACAAACAATGAATTTGTTGCGCGAGATTTTCAGCGGTTAAATCGCTTTGTTTTAATAAAATTGCTGCGCCTGATTCGGTTAGATATTTTGCGTTGGCGGTTTGGTGATCATCAATCGCATTCGGCAAAGGGATAAAAATCGCGGGAATGCCCATTGCGGCAACCTCGCTGATTGTCATTGCACCTGCACGGCAAATAATCAAATCTGCCCACGAATATGCCGCCGCCATATCGTCAATAAATGCGCTGGTTTCGGCATTTAATTCTAAGTTTTCGTATTTTTTAGCAACTTCATTTTGCATTGCCGAACCCGTTTGATGACGAACTTGCACCGAATTTTTTAACAACGCAATCGCATTTGGCACTGTTTCATTCAAGGCTTTTGCACCTTGGCTGCCGCCCACAATTAAAATTTTTAATGTTTCATTTTTTATGGAGTCATTTTGATTCACGGAATCAATAAAACTTTTTCTTAATGGGTTTCCCGTGCAAATCGCATTAAATTTCAGTGCAAAACTATTCGGAAAACCTTGCAAAACTTTCGTGGCAATTTTTGCCAACAATTTATTGGTTGTGCCAACAACACGATTTTGTTCATGGATAATCAGGGGAATCCCCAACACTTTTGCCATCAAACCACCTGGCGCAGCGACAAAACCGCCCATTCCCAAAACGATATTTGGCTGACGTTGTTTTAAAATTCTTCGCGCTTCAAGACACGATTTAGCGAGTTTAAAAATCGCGGTGAATTTACTTAACAAACCTTTTCCACGCAAACCCGAAACGGAAAGCCAGTCGATTTCAATGCCCGCTTCAGGAATAACGCGACTTTCTAAACCTGCTTTTGTGCCGAGCCATGAAATTTGCCAGCCTTGTGTCTGTAAAAATTGCGCGACTGCCAGCGCAGGAAAAATATGTCCTCCGGTGCCACCAGCCATAATTACGATGCGTTTAGTCATGCCAATATCCTTTTGGTAAATTTGCGTTGTATTCGGTGATTTCGTGGTGAATACGAAATAACAATGCGACCGCGCAACACATAATCATCATACTGCCGCCGCCGTAACTCATCAGCGGCAACGTTAAACCTTTCGTTGGCAACAAGCCCATATTTACGCCCATATTCACAAACGCCTGAAAACCAAACCAAATGCCTAAACCATAAGCAATAAAAGCTGAAAAACGTTCGCCAATTTTTTCCGCTGCCACGCCGATTGAAAAGGCTTTCCAAACAAAGGCGGCGAATAATCCGATAATTGTCACCACGCCGATCAAGCCTAATTCTTCGGCGATAACTGAAAATAAAAAATCGGTGTGCGCTTCGGGTAAATAAAATAATTTTTGCAAACCATTACCCAATCCAACGCCAAACCATTCACCGCGTCCGAATGAAATCAAAGCTTGCACTAATTGAAAACCTGTTTTAAGCGGGTCAGCCCATGGATCCATAAAACTTGTCACACGTTGCCAACGGTAGGGCGAAAAATACACCAACATTCCTGCCATGAAACCAACGCCAGAAAGTAAGGCGGCGAATTGTAAAAGTCGTGCGCCTGCTAAAAACATGACTCCCATCACAATCATTAAAATTACCACTGATGAACCAAAATCGGGTTCAAGTAATAATAAAAAACTAACAATAGCGAAAATGCCTAACGGTTTCAGTAAGCCGGTTGACGATTCTTGAACATCTTTTTGCTGTTTCGTGACGTAATTCGCCAGGAAAATTACGGTGAAAAACTTTACTATTTCAGAAACTTGAATCCGAAAACCAGGGATGTTTAACCAGCGTGTGCTACCGTTCACTTTTACACCTAATCCAGGAATCAATACGATAATTAACAAACAAATGCTAAATAAAAATGCTTTACCACCGTATTCTTTCCAAAAGTGCATGGGGCGATATGCCACGAATGTTGCGGAAATTAAACCCAAAACCATGTGAGCAAACTGGCGTTCGGGGTAATAAAGTGTGTCGTTGTTCATTTTCGCGCCCAAATGTAGCGACGCGGATGAAACCATCACAAAACCAATTAACAACAAACTAAAACTAACGAAAACCAAAATAGGATCCGTATGCAGTTTGAAACGAAATGGCGTGGGTTTTTCGCGTCTTTTCACGCTGGCAGCGCCTCAATCGCAGCGGTAAATTGATTTCCACGATCTTGATAATTTTTGTATTGATCCAAACTCGCGCAAGCGGGCGATAATAAAACCGTGTCGCCTGATTTGCCAACGTGGGCGGCAATAGCAATCACTTCGCGCATATCTTGAGCGTGATAAGCCGGAACAATTTCAGGTAATAAATTCAATGCTGTTTCGATTAACGAAGCATCTTTGCCGATTAAAATTACGGCTTTGGCTTTTGCAAAAATGACGGGTGCAAGTTCGTTCATGTCTTGTCCTTTGCCTTCGCCGCCTGCGATTAAAATAACTTTTTCGTCATAACCTTCCAACGCGGCAATGCACGCCCCGATATTCGTGGCTTTGGAATCATTGACCCAATTTATGCCATTTTTGATGCTGACTTTTTCCATTCGATGATGCAGAGCTTTGAAACTTTTCAATGCTTTCACACACAAGCCAGAATCCAAACCAACGGCTGTGCCTAACGCTAATGCCGCTAAAGCATTTGCAGCATTGTGTTTGCCTTCGAGTGGCAAATCAGAAAGCGACATTAAAACGTTTTCGCCGTTCATTAAATTATTTTCTGATAAATAAAAATCGGCTTTTTGTTTGACTGAAAAAGTCAGCGTTTTGCGATTTTCATCACGCATGGCTGAAACCATTGCATCATCAAGATTTAAAACCATCACGCCGTTGCCACTAAAAACAACTTCTTTTGCTTGTGCGTAATTGTCTAAATCGTCGTGACGGTCTAAATGGTCAGCCGAAATGTTTAAAACCGTTGCGGCGGCAGCATTTAAAATATGCGAGCGTTCAAGTTGAAAACTCGATAATTCCAAAACATACAAATCAGCTTTCGGATCGAGCAAATCTAAAGCGGGTTTGCCCAAATTTCCGCCCACACCAACATTTTTTCCACACTCTCTCGCCATATCGCCCAACATGGTAGTGACGGTACTTTTACCGTTTGCGCCTGTAATGCCAACGATTGGTACGTTCACAACTGCTGCAAATAAATCAATATCGCTAACGAGTTTTGCGCCAGAATTTAAAGCGTTTGCAATTGTTGGTTCAGAAAGCGCAACGCCTGGGCTAACGATTAAATGTGTCGCACCTTTGAACGTGTCAAACGTGAAAGCAGTTTTTCGGCTGTCAACAGTTGCAAACGGCAAATCGTGCGATTGCAAAAAATTCGCAACCGATGTTCCCGTTATACCTTCGCCGACGACGATAATCTCAGAAGCAGACGTTAAATCGAATCTTTCTTTTAAAATGTTTTTCATGATTTATCTCAACTTCAAGGTAGCTAAACCAATCAACACCAAAATTACGGTGATAATCCAAAAACGCACAATCACACGCGGTTCAGGCCAACCTTTGAGTTCAAAATGGTGGTGAATCGGAGCCATTCTAAAAACCCGTTTGCCAGTCAATTTGAACGACAAAACTTGAATCATGACCGACAATGTTTCCATCACAAATACGCCGCCCATAATCACTAAAACGATCTCTTGGCGAACTAAAACGGCCAATGTGCCAAGTGCTGCACCTAACGCTAACGCCCCCACGTCACCCATGAAAACCATCGCGGGATAAGTGTTGAACCATAAAAATCCCAATCCTGCACCAATCAATGCGGCACAGAAAATGACCAATTCACCTGCATGTGGCAATGATGGAATGGCTAAATACTGCGAAAATGTGGCGTGTCCTGATAAGTAGGCAAAAACACCTAACCCCGCTGCCACCATGACCGTTGGCATAATGGCTAAACCGTCTAGTCCATCAGTCAAATTCACCGCATTACTCGTACCGACAATTACAAAATAGACAAACACAACGTAAAACCACCCCATATCAAAGAATACATCCTTGAAAAACGGCACAATCAGTTGCGTTTCAGCAGGTAAGGTTGCCGTTTTAAACAAAAATAATGCCGCCGCAAAACCAATAATGGATTGCCACAAATACTTTGACCGCGCCGAAAGCCCGTCGCTGTTGCCTTTAATTACTTTGCGATAATCGTCAATAAAACCAATCACGCCATAACCGAGCGTTACCAACAAAATCACCCAAATATAACGATTGCTCAAATCTGCCCATAACAAAGTCGTAATCGTAATCGCCACCAAAATTAACGCGCCCCCCATCGTCGGCGTACCCGCTTTTTCATAATGACTTTGCGGACCAAGTTCACGAATGCTTTGTCCAATTTTTTCGCGACTCAATTTACGAATCATCCATGGACCAATCATAAATGAAATAATCAATGAAGTTAGTACCGCCAAAATCGCGCGAAACGTCAAATAATGGAAAACGTGAAAACCACTGTCGAAGCTGTTTAAGTAATCGGCGAAATAAAATAACATGACTTAAAATCCTGTAGTTTCAACTAAAGCGGTTGTGATATTTTCCATACGTTGCGATCGTGAGCCTTTGATTAAAATAGTTTCATTGCCAGTTAATTCTTGCATTAACGCAGAGAGTAATTCAGTTTGTGATGCGAAATGTTGAGCGTTTCCACCAAAAGCCGCGACAGTTTTTTTGGTTAATTCGCCGACAGCAAATAACCGTTTTACGCCAACATTTTTTAGAGTTTCACCCATTTCAAAATGTAATTGTTCCGTATTTTCACCTAATTCACCAAACGCGCCTAAAACTATCCAATGTTCGCCATCGCATTTTTTTAAAACATCTAACGCCGCTTTTAATGACGCAGTGTTAGCGTTGTAAGTGTCATTGATAATCGTACAGCCTTTTTGTCCGCGCAATAATTGCAATCGTCCGTTAACGGGCGACATTGATTCTAAACTTTGCTTAATTTGAGCTAACGAAATACCGATTTCCAATGTTGCAGCGGTTGCAGCAAGTGCATTTAAAACATTGTGATTTCCAGCTAAAGGCAAATTTATACTAATTTCTTCATTAGTCGTTTTCAGATTGAAGCGTGTTATAAATTGGTGACTTTCGATTTTTACATCGATATTTTCAGCGCGAACATTTGCATTTTCATGCAAACCAAACGTGATGATTTTTCGTGAACCCGCGACGTTTTTCCAATAATAAAAAAATTTATCGTCGGCATTTAAAACCACTACGCCATTTTGATTTAGCGTTTCAATAATTTCGCCTTTCGTTTTCGCTACGCCGTTTAAATCGCCAAAACCTTCTAAATGTGCCGCACCAACGTTAGTAATAATTGCCACATCTGCTTTTGCAAAACGGCTAGTGTAAGCGATTTCGCCAATATGATTTGCGCCCATTTCAATTACCGCATAATGATATTCTGGCGACAATTTTAATAATGTCAAAGGCACGCCAATATCGTTATTTAAATTACCTTGCGTAAAAAGTACCGAATCATTCACGCTTAAAATTGCCGCTAGCATTTCTTTTGTTGTTGTCTTGCCGTTACTTCCTGTTACGCCAATGACTTTTAATGCCGTTTTTTTTCGCCACGCTCCAGATAATTCCCCTAAGGCTAAGTGGGAATCGTTAACTATAATTTGCGGCAAATTTGTTTCTACTTTTTTATGTGTTAAAAGTGCAACTGCGCCAGCTTGTTCAGCTAAATGAAAAAAATCATGACCATCGAAATTTTTACCTTTAATCGCAACATAAAGTTGCCCCAATTTTAATGTACGGGTGTCAATACTTACCCCCTTTACAATAGCATCTGCACCAACCAATTTACCATTTACACAAGCGGCGATTTCGCTCAAACTCATATTCATTATGCCTGCACCATTATTTCTCGAACACATTCCGCATCATTAAAAGCGAATTTAACACCATTGATTTCTTGGTAATTTTCATGACCTTTTCCTGCGATTAAAACGCAGTCTTGTGGACTTGCGTGTTCAATCGCCCTGCGAATCGCTTTTGCTCGGTCATAAATAACTTTGGACTCGTTACGAAAACAGCCATTTAAAATATCTTGTACAATCGCTTCACTTGATTCAAATCGCGGATTATCGTCAGTTACAATAACCCAGTCGGCAAATTCTTCTGCAACCCGTCCCATTTGAGGACGCTTCCCACGATCACGATTTCCACCACAACCAAAACCACACCTAATCTTCCTTTTGTATGTGAGCGCAAACTGCGTAACACTTTTTCAAGTGCCGCCGGCGTATGGGCGTAATCGACAATAACTAACGGTTGATTATTTTTACCACCAAACCTTTCCATTCGTCCATTGACTTGTTTTAAATCCATCAAATGTTTTGCCGCTTCATCAAGGTTCATACCTAGTTTCAACATTACGGCTAATACGCACAGCACATTTTCTAAATTAAATTTTCCTATTAACGGAATATGCAGTATTTGTTTTTGATTTTTCCAGCCCACGTCACATTGAATACCACTTAAATTTAATTCTATATTTTGTGCTAATAATGTGTGACCACGCGCGGCTTGTTTTCCTGTTGTTGTGATGCCGATAACTTCTACGCTTTGAGGTATGACAGTGACGACTTGCTCACTAACATCATCATCCAAATTGATAACCGCAAATTCTAATTCGAGCATATCAAACAGTTTTAATTTTGTTTCTAAATAGGCATCCATCGTGCGGTGATAATCCAAATGATCACGACTCAAATTAGTAAATACAGCACCTTTAAATTTAATGCCATTAACGCGACTTTGCGCCAAGCCATGTGAAGACACTTCCATCGCGACGTTTTCGCAATGCTTTTCTCGAAGTGCTAGTAACATGTTTTGAATCGCCAGCGCATCAGGTGTGGTGTTCAACGTTTCTTTTAATTTTTCTCCGTGTCGTCCCCAACCTAATGTACCGATTACACCGCAATGTTCTAATACTTGACCTAAAAACTGACTGCAAGATGTCTTGCCATTTGTACCGGTAATGCCAATAACATTTAAGAATTGAGATGGCTCACCATAAAAACGAGCAGCAATCATCCCTACATTTTCTACTAAATTAGAAACAGGGATTTTTAAAATGGATGAATTCGAAATGTATTCGTTAGCCATTTCGTAATCGAATTCATCAAATAAAATTGCACACGCTCCTTTTTCAATAGCTTGTTTCGCATAAATTAAGCCGTTTTTCTCTGCGCCGTTTAACGCAATAAAAACATAGCCATCCATCACTTCATTGCTATTTAATGTTAAACCGACAACATTTAAATCACTATCAATGTGAGCTAAATTTTCGAGTAATTTTGTTATTTTCATTAGTTACTACCCATCAATAAAACTGGCATATTATCCGACTGGTCTGGCGCGACTTCCAGAATTCGTAACGCGCCACTCATTACTTTTGAAAATACGGGTGCAGATACAATCCCGCCGTAATACTGACCCGCTGAAGGCTCATCAATCATCACCACGATAATTAAACGTGGATTACTTGCTGGTGCCATACCTGCAAATACTGAAAAATAGCTATTTTCAACATATCCTCCAGCCCCCGCTTTTTTAACTGTTCCTGTTTTGCCTGCAACACTGTAACCATCAACTCTTGCTTCATAAGCTGTACCGTCTTTAGCAATAACAGTTTCCATCATAGCACGAACACTTTTTGCTGTTCGACTGGTAAAAATTCGTTTTGGCTCAGGATCTTCATCACGTTTAAACAAGCTCACGGAATGCAAAACACCATTATCTGCCAGCGCGGTATAAGAACGCGCTAACTGCAATGCAGTCGTGCTTAAACCATAACCAAATGACAAGGTGGCGCGATCAAACGGTTTCCAATTTGCATAATCCAACAAAATACCATTTGCTTCTGTTGGAAAACCCGATGCCGTCGATTCACCAAAACCAAGCTGGTGATAAACTTCCCAAAAATATTTGGGAGGCATTCTCAATGCCATTTGGCTAACGGCGATATTACTGGATTTTTTTATAACACCCGTTAAATCCAAAGTCCCATAATTATGAACATCTTTTACGATATGTGTACCAATTTCAAAACTACCATTTGTTTCAAACATTTCGTCTGGACGAACATAATGTCCGTCTAATGCAGCTGCTACAACAAAAGGCTTCACAGTTGATCCGGGTTCAAAGACATCGGTTAATGCACGATTTCGGTACAAATTTTCTTTTAAACTTTTGCGTGTATTGGGATTAAAAGATGGTTGATTTACAGCCGCCAGAATTTCACCATTCTTTGCATCTAAAACGACTAATGAGGCGGATTTTGCATGATTGATTGAAACCGCGTGCGCTAATTCTCGATAGGCTAAATACTGAATTCGTTGATCAATACTTAACTCTAAGGTTTTTCCTGCAACGGGTTCTTTGATATTTTCAACATCATCGATAATTTGTCGCTTGCCATCACGAATCACTCGTTTACTTCCGGGTACGCCGCGTAACAAATGTTCGTAAGCGGCCTCCAAACCTTCTTGACCTTTATCATCTAAATCGGTGAAACCGATTAAATGTGCCGCGACACCACCTGTTGGATAAAAACGTTTGAATTCACGTTCAAAATACACGCCTGACATTTTCAAATTTTTAACTTGATCCGCTAAACTTGGACTAACTTGTCGCGCTAAATACGCAAATTGTTTATGTGAATCGGTTAATAAATCCTCAATTTTCCCTGATTCTAAATTTAATAAACGATCTAGCTGTTTTATTTGTTGGCGTGTTGCTACTTTGAATTCTTGTGGGTTAATCCAAATAGATTCGACTGGTGTACTAATCGCAAGGGGCGCACCATTTCTGTCTCTAATCATGCCACGATAAGCAAAAACGGGAATGTCACTAACGTGGCGCATATCACCTTGTTCTTTTAAAAATTCTTTGTCAAAAACTTGTAAATCAACCGCCTTACCAACCAAAATCATCATTCCAGCGATAATAGCACCTAAAACCCAACGCCGACGGGTTGAATAATCGTAGGTGAATAAAGTGGCTTCATTTTTATGGCGTTGATACTTCATTATTCACGGTTTGATATAAATGATTTTTTCACGAGCGGGTAATACTAATTTCAATTGCTCTCGCGCTACTTGTTCGACTCGGTTTTGTTCAGCAAGGGTGGTAAGTTCTAATTGTAACTGCCCCCATGCAACTTCGTATTGGTCTAGCAATTTTTCTTGTTTTTGGATTTCGATAAAAATTAGGCGTGAATTATATTTTTTATAAATCACCATCAGTGCCGATACCAACAACATGGAAACTAAAATACTGATACCTAAAAAACGTGCCATAAAATTATTAGACTCTTTCTGCGACACGCAAAACAGCACTACGCGAACGAGCGTTTCGCGCAATTTCATCAGCACTAGGTTTAATAGCTTTACTTAACACATTCAAAACGCCTTTTTCAATATCTACTTCTTTAATGGGTAATTTTCCAACGTTACGTTTTACACCAGATTCGTTACGCATAAAGCGTTTCACAATACGGTCTTCTAGCGAATGAAACGAAATAACAACTAATCGTCCTTGAAAATTGAGTAGTTTAATACTTTGTTCAAGAACCATTGTTAATTCATCAAGTTCATTATTTACAGCAATTCGAATTGCCTGAAAGCTGCGTGTTGCTGGATGTTTATGTTTTTCTCGAAATGGAATTGTATTTTCAATCAATTTCGCTAATTGATGCGTTGTTTCGATTGGTTGCGTTTCTCGTGTTGTAACAATTGCATTAGCAATTCGTCGAGCAAATCGTTCTTCACCGAAATCAAATAAAACATGAGTTAAGGTTTTTTCATCAACTTGAGCAATCCACTCTGCCGCTGATAATCCTCGTGAACAATCCATTCGCATATCTAGCGCACCATTGTTCATAAAACTAAAACCTCTAGTTTCATCGTCGATTTGAGGGGAAGAAACGCCTAAATCAAGTAACACACCGTCAATTTTTCCATTTAGATTTAATTCATTGACCACTTTTTCCATTTCAGAAAAGGGCGCATGAACCAATTGAAATCGTGGGTCTTTTAATAACTTTCGAGCCGTTTCGCATTCAATTGCTGTTATATCGCGATCAAAAGCTAATAGCCTTCCGTTTTCGCCTAAAGATTCTAAAATACGTTGACTATGTCCACCGCGTCCGAATGTTCCATCTATGTAAACACCATCTTGTTTAATCGCTAAATGGTGTAATGCTTCCTCGAGCATTACGGATAAATGAATCATTAACAAATTCTTCCATTGTTAAAAAGCAATAAAAAAGCCCTACTGGGCGGCTGTACTTTAGTCACTATAGATTTCAAATAAAGGTTAGTCAAGGGTGATTTTAATCGCAAATTTTGTTACATGAAAACATGGGCAGCATTTTTTCTGCATTTAAAGTTAAATGATATTTCATATCAAAAAGTTATTGGATTTTGAATATAAATCACTTTAAGTTTTGAATTTTATGGTGAGAAAGTCAGCCTATAAGCCGGATTTTGTCGAGAAGAATCTTGCATTTAATTATAAACATCCTAAAACTTAGGCGAAAAAATCCAACTCAGATTTTCTACTAGGACAGTCATTCATCTAGGCGACGAATCACTTCGCCGCTCAAGCAATCTACCCGAAAGCCACCAGGGCGGATGTTTGCTTCCCTATTTGATCTTGCTCCGAGTGGGGTTTTCACTGCCACACCTGTTACCAGCTGCGCGGTGCGCTCTTACCGCACCATTTCAACCTTACTGATTCGATAAACGAATTTAGCGGTATATTTTCTGCTGCACTTTCCGTAGGCTTACGCCTCCCAGTTATTATCTGGCACTCTGCCCAATGGAGTCCGGACTTTCCTCCCTTCTATCATTACAATAAAACGGCGACTGCCCAGCCAACTTTCTCGCGAATAGTCTAACACATCTCAGTTTGAATTCATGACTTGTGTAATCCAATCGGGAATTTCACGTTTCTTCCAACTAAACATTTTCGTTTTTACACTACAATAATAATTACGATACGATGTGACGGAATCACCTGTAATTTTATATTCATCTGGCATTGCTGGGGTTGGTTGTTCAAAGCCTCGAGTTGAAATTTGTAATGGTAATTCTTGTAATGGTTTTAAAAGACGACTAGTTGCATGAATTTTTTCATAACGAAATGTATATTCGTCTAACAAAAAACCAAATAATTGCCACAAAAAAACATAATTTTCTGAACTTTGGCGTGTCCAAATTGCGGATGGATGTTGAATATGCGTGGCGGCGTATAAAACGGCATCTCGTTCATCGGGTAATTTCCAGCGTTTTACTTTTCTTCCTGTACTTGAAATTGTTGAGATTTCTGTGCCGTCCAAAAAACGATGCGCTGTTGAAAGTAATTGTGCGTATTCCAAAATCATTTTTACGACGTGTTTATCAACGTGTTGTTGAGCGCAAATTTGTGGATTGTTGTGTAAATAAAAGATATTCATAAAGATTTTAACACGTCGCACATTCTGGATTTTTGCGTAATTTTAATGTATTAAATTCCATTGTCAGTCCATCAATTACGAGTAATTTACTGATTAACGTTTCGCCGATTCCTGTAATTAGCTTGATTGCTTCCAAGGCTTGAATGCTGCCAACAATTCCAACAATCGGTGAAATCACGCCATTCGTCGAGCAGGTTTGTAATTCTTCACCGTCGCTTTGATATAAACAGTTGTAACACGGGCTATCATTTTTACTCGGCGTGAAAACGGATACTTGCCCTTCAAAACGAATCGCTGCGCCAGAAACTAACGGCGTTTTTTGTCGAACGCAAGCTGCGTTAATTGCAAAACGTGTTGCGAAATTATCACTGCAATCTAAAACCACCTCTGCATTTTTCACTTCATTTTCAAGCGTTTTGCCTTCAAGTTTTGCTTTTACAGCGGTTACTTTTACATCGGGATTTAAATTTTTTAGGGTATTTGCACTTGAAATGACTTTTGCCACCCCTATATCTGCCGTGTGATGCAAAATTTGACGCTGTAAATTAGACAAATCCACGCTGTCATCGTCATAAATAATCAAATGACCGACACCCGCCGCTGCAAGATACATGGCAACGGGTGAACCTAAACCGCCAGCTCCGACAATTAAAACGTTGGCATTAAGCAATTTAAGTTGCCCTTCAATGTCTATTTGAGGAAGCATAATTTGGCGGCTGTAACGAAGAAGTTGATTGTCATTCATGATTTTAAACGTGGCAGAAAGTGGTTCTTATTTTTTTATTTTAATCTATTTTAGGAGTTTTACATGAAAATTACCCCATTACACGACCGCGTTATCGTTAAACGTGTTGCTGAAGAAACCACCACTGCTGGCGGCATCGTTTTACCAGGTTCTGCGGCTGAAAAACCAAGCCAAGGCGAAGTCTTAGCCATCGGCGCAGGCAAAGTGTTAGATAACGGCTCAATCCACCCAATGCACGTTAAAGTCGGCGACAAAGTGTTATTCGGCAAATACTCAGGCAACGAAGTGAAAATCGACGGCGAAGACGTAATCGTGATGCGTGAAGACGACATCATGGCGATTTTAGGTTAATTCTTTTTTAAACAAACATTCTCAAACAAATTAAGGTATTTAAACATGGCAGCAAAAGACGTTTTATTCGGTGATGATGCTCGCGTTCGTATGGCGCGTGGTGTGAACATTTTAGCCAACGCGGTAAAAGTGACTTTAGGTCCTAAAGGTCGTAATGCGATTTTAGACAAAAGTTTCGGCGCACCAACAATTACTAAAGACGGCGTATCCGTCGCAAAAGAAATCGAATTAAAAGACAAATTCGAAAACATGGGCGCACAAATGGTGAAAGAAGTTTCATCAAAAACGTCTGACGTAGCAGGCGACGGTACAACGACTGCAACGGTTTTAGCGCAATCTATCGTGAACGAAGGTTTGAAAGCAGTTGCCGCTGGCATGAATCCAATGGATTTAAAACGCGGTATCGATTTAGCTTGCACGAAAGCGGTTGAATCAATCGTTGCATCGGCTACACCTTGCGTAGACAACAAAGCGATTGCACAAGTCGGTACAATTTCTGCAAACTCTGACGAATCAGTCGGTCAAATCATTGCTGAAGCAATGGAAAAAGTCGGTAAAGAAGGCGTTATCACGGTTGAAGAAGGTTCAGGTTTAGACAATTCTTTGGACGTGGTTGAAGGGATGCAATTCGACCGTGGTTATTTGTCGCCTTATTTCATCAACAAACAAGACAGCATGAGCGTCGAATTAGATGACCCGATGATTTTGATTTATGACAAAAAAATCTCAAACATCCGCGACATGTTGCCAGTGTTAGAAGGCGTTGCAAAAGCAGGTCGTCCATTGTTGATTATCGCCGAAGACGTTGAAGGCGAAGCATTAGCAACGTTGGTTGTGAATACAATTCGCGGCATTGTAAAAGTTGCCGCTGTGAAAGCACCAGGTTTTGGCGACCGTCGTAAAGCGATGCTTGAAGACATTGCGGTTTTAACCAACGGTACGGTGATTTCAGAAGAAATCGGTTTGAGTTTAGAAAAAGCAGAACTTGCACAATTAGGTACTGCAAAACGTGTTCAAATCACCAAAGACAACACCACCATCATTGACGGTTACGGTTCAGAAGACGCAATCAAAG